>NZ_JBHWVI010000211.1:0-15657 GCF_042737005.1 Streptomyces sp. NPDC060027 | reverse complement strand
GTACATCCCTATGTCCGTCGCTTACGTGCGGATCGAGCAGCAGTTCGCACAGGTAGCCCACGTCTGATCCAGCGGCGACGGACTGGGATGTACCGGCACGGCCCCGACCCACCCACCGGACCCCACGCGCCACCAGACCCCACGCGCGAGGCGAGCGCGAGCGCACCCGCGAGGTCAGCCCGCGAGGTCAGCCCGCGACAGCCTCGTACAGGCTCCAGACCCCCAGCCCCAGCATCAGCACCGCTGCCACCTTGGTGATCAACGACAACGGCACCCGCTTCATCAGCGCCTTGCCGCCCACGATCCCCAGCCCCGCGACAGCCCACAGCGCCAGCACCGCACCGAGTCCCACCGACAGCGGATCGTCGTACCGCGCGGCGAGGTTCGCCGTCATGATCTGCGTGAGGTCACCGAACTCGGCGACGAGGATGAGCATGAAGCCCGCCCCGGAGACCTTCCAGAAGCTCTGGTTCTCCGGCTTGCGGATCTCCTCCTCGTCCTCGTCCTTCTTCATCAGCAGCACCGCGGCACCGCCAAGGAACAGCACACCGGTGAGCGCGTGCACGATCTGCTGCGGCAGCAGCGTCAGGACACTGCCCGCCGCGACGGCGAGCGCCACATGGACGGCGAAGGCGGCGGCGACGCCGGCGAAGACGTACGAGGCGCGGTAGCGCGTGCCGAGGACGAGGCCGGCGAGGGCGGTCTTGTCCGGCAGCTCGGCAAGGAAGACGACACCGAAGACGAGCGCCATCACGCTGAAGCTGATCAAAATTCCTCAATCGGTCGGGCTGCCCCGCCGAGAGTGTTGCGACTGCGCGTGCTGTGACTGCGCGACACCTCGGCACGGCAGCACACAGCGACACCCGCACCGGGCGGCGCGGGCAGAAGCACCCACGCCGGAAGGGCCCGGCACGGGCAAGTGCACTGCTTGCCGAAGGTCTCGCTGGCCGGCCTCGTGGAACGAGGCCTGCCTCCGGGCGCCGGCTCAGACGAGCTGAGCAGTATGTCGACGGTCCGGCGAAGAGCTACTCCCCTTCTGCGCCGTCCATAGTACGTGACCCCCGCAGCGGCCCCACAGGGCCGAAAGTCCCCCGGGCCGGGAATCCCGCGGAACACGAAAGTTCTGTCATGAACCTTGTTATGTCATGTACGTGTCACTAACTTCTAACCGCGCACTTACCTCCCGGCAATACGACGCCGCGAGCATTCGTTCGCTCGCTCTCCAACACCCCCCCACTCCAAGGGAGTTCGCATGCCAAAGGTCTACGCGCGTCGACGGCTGAGCATACTCGCAGCCATCACGGGCCTCATAGCCATGGCCAGTGTTTTCAATGGCCCGACCGCCTCCGCCGCCCTCCCCACCCCGGTCAGCGCGGCCACCGCCCGCACCTACCTCGCGTCCCTCACCGTCGCGACGGAGAACCGCACCGGGTACAACCGCGACCTCTTCCCCCACTGGATCACCATCTCCGGCGCCTGCAACACCCGCGAGACGGTCCTGAAGCGCGACGGCAGCGGCGTCGTCACCGACTCCGCCTGTGCCTCCACCAGCGGCAGCTGGTACTCGGTCTATGACGGCGCCACCTGGACGGCCGCCTCCGACCTCGACATCGACCACCTCGTACCGCTCGCCGAGGCATGGGACTCCGGCGCCTCCGCCTGGACCACCGCCCAGCGCCAGGCCTTCGCCAACGACCTCACCCGCCCCCAGCTCATCGCCGTCACCGACAACGTGAACCAGGCCAAGGGCGACCAGGACCCGGCCACCTGGATGCCCTCGCGCACCGCGTACGCGTGCACCTACGTCCGCGCCTGGGTCCAGGTGAAGTACTACTACAACCTCAAGGTCGACTCCGCGGAGAAGTCCAAGCTGACCTCGGTCCTGAGCGGCTGCTGACCCGCGCCGCCCCACCCACCGGCGGCCGCCGGTCCCCCACGGTCGGCGGCCTCCGGTCCCCCGGGTTCCGGACATCGCCCCCACGGTGTTCACCACGGTTTCCGGAATCTCCCCACCGACCTCCGTCGTTCCGTACCGTACGGGGCGACGGAGGAAGGGGATCATCATGGCGGAACTGCGCCTGGGACCGCTGCTGAGGTACGTGGACGGTTCGTCGGCGACTTTCTGGGTCGAGGCGAGCCGCCCGTGCACCGCCGAGGTGCGCTGCGCGGACGGCTCCCGCGGACAGGCCCGTACGTTCCAGATCGCGGGCCACCACTACGCGCTGGTGCCGGTGAGCGGACTGACCCCGGGCACGGTCACCGCGTACGAGGTCCTGCTGGACGACACGACCGTCTGGCCCCTGCCCGGCTCGTCCTTCCCCCCGTCGGCCGTCCGCACCCCCGCGGGCGACGACCCCGCCGTCCGCGTCACCTTCGGCTCCTGCCGCTGGGCGGCACCGCCCGCGGACGAGAAGGACCCGGTCGGGCCGGACGCCCTGGACACCCTCGCCGCCCGGATCGCCGCGGCCCCGGACGGCGAACGCCCGGACGTGCTGCTGCTGCTGGGCGACCAGGTGTACGCGGACGAGGTCTCGGACGCGACCCGTGCGTGGATCGCCGCGCGGCGGGGCCTGGCGGATCCCCCTGGCCATCAGGTCGCGGACTACGAGGAATACACCCACCTCTACTACGAATCATGGCTCGACCCCGAGATCCGCTGGCTGCTGTCCACGGTGCCCAGCTGCATGATCTTCGACGACCACGACGTCATCGACGACTGGAACACCAGCGCGGCCTGGCTCGAGGAGATCCGGGGGACCGCGTGGTGGCGCGAGCGGGTGCTGAGCGGTCTGATGTCGTACTGGGTCCACCAGCACCTCGGCAACCTCTCGCCCGGCGAGCTCGCCGGGGACCTGCTGTACGCCGCCGTGCGCGAGACACCCGACGGCACGGACGTGCTGCGCGCCTTCGCCGCCCGGGCCGACGCCGACCCGGCCTCGGTCCGCTGGAGCTACCGCCGCGACTTCGGCCGGACCCGGGTCCTGATGCTCGACACCCGCTCGGCCCGCGTCCTGGACGAGCGGCACCGCGCGATGCTCGATCCCGGGGAGGCGGCCTGGCTGCGCGAACAGGCCCTGGACGCCCCGGAATCCCGCGACCATCTCCTGATCGGCACCTCCCTGCCCTGGCTGCTGCCCCCGCTGATCCATCAGGCCGAGACATGGGACGCCGTGCTGTGCCGGGGCGAACGCGGCGCTCGATGGGCGCGGTTCGGCGAGCGGCTGCGCCGCGGGGCCGATCTGGAGCACTGGGCGGCCTTCCCGGAGTCGTTCGAGGAACTGGCCGAGTTGATCGCCGAGGCCGGGTCGGGAGAGCACGCGCCGGCGACGGTGTGCGTGCTGTCGGGAGACGTGCACCACGCCTACGTCGCCGAGCCGGTCTGGGCCGACCCCGCCCGGCAGCCCGCCGCTCGGGTTCTCCAGCTGACCTGCTCCCCCGTCCACAACTCCATCCCGCTCTCGATACGGCTCGGCTTCCGCTTCGGCTGGAGCCGCCCGGCACGGCTGCTCGGCGGGCTCCTCGCCCGGCACGGCCGCCGCGGGCGCCCGTCGGTCGACTGGCGGAAGGCCGGCGGCCCTTGGTTCGGCAATCAGCTGATGACCCTGACGCTGCACGGCCGTTCGGCCGCGCTGCGCCTCGAACAGGCACAGGAGGCGCGAGGCGGAGACGGCCGCGCGGGGGGAGCCGCCCGGCTGACGACAGTGGAGGAGTCCGCAATCGCCCCGCAATAGGGCCATTCCCCCTGGTTGTTGCGCGTGTCCTCACCCGATGGACGTGAGGCGTCCCACACCCGGTGCCGATCACGCGCCCCGGGGCTCGGCCCGCGCGGCACCCGACGGCATGATGAGGCGGACCGTCCGCTTCCAGTAGGCGGTCCGCCGCCCTGCGCCCCCCACGCCCGGGAGTCACATCCTTGTCCGCAGAGCCCTCCCCCCAGTGCTCCGCCGCCCTCGCACCGCAGAGGTCCTCGTGCCCCGCCGGGCCCCACGCCTCCGTGGCCCTGGTCGGCGCGGGCCCGCGGGGCACCAGCGTCCTGGAGCGCCTCTGCGCCTCCGCGCCCGAACTCCTCGCACCGGGCGGCCGGTTGACGGTCCATGTCGTCGATCCGGACCCGCCGGGACCCGGCCGCGTCTGGCGCACCGCGCAGTCCCCGCATCTGCTGATGAACACCGTGGCCTCGCAGGTGACCCTGTTCACCGACGAGAGCGTGGACTGTTCGGGGCCGGTCCGCCCGGGGCCGAGCCTTCACGCGTGGGCGGGCGGCGCAGTCGGCCCGGACGCCTATCCCACCCGCGCCCAGTACGGCCGCTATCTGGAGTGGGTCTTCGGCGAGGTGGTGCGCGGGGCCCCGCCCGAGGTGCGCGTCGAGGTGCACACCGCCCGCGCGCTCCGGCTCACGGACGAACCGGACGGCCGCCAGGCACTCGTCCTGTCCACCGGCCGCGCCCTGGCGGGGCTCTCCGCCGTGGTCCTCGCGCAGGGCCATCTGCCGGTGCTCCCGGACCCGGCGGAGCGGCGCCTGACCGCGTACGCCGGGCGGCACGGCCTGCGCCACGTTCCGCCGGCCAACCCCGCCGACGTCGACCTCTCCCCTCTCGCCCCGGGCGAGCCGGTCCTGTTGCGCGGCCTCGGGCTCAACTTCTTCGACCACACGGCCCTGTTGACGACCGGGCGCGGCGGCCGCTTCGTCCGGGCGGGCGGCGGCCTGCGCTATCTGCCCTCGGGCGACGAGCCGCGTCTGTACGCCGGCTCCCGGCGGGGCGTCCCGTACCAGGCCCGCGGCGACAACGCGAAGGGGCCGTACGGCCGTCATGTGCCGCTGGTCCTGACCGACGAGGTGATCTCCCGCTTCCGCAAGCGCGCGGACTCCGGTGAGGCGCCGGACTTCCTGCGCGAGATATGGCCGTTGGTCGCCAAGGAGGTGGAATCGGTCTACTACGGGAGCCTGTTGGCGCGTTCCGGGCGGGGCGGCGATTCCGTCGATTTCCGGACCCGCTTCCTCGCCGTCCCGCACCGCGATCCCGAAGAGGCCGGCCTCCTGGACGAGTTCGGCGTCGCGGACACCGAGCGCTGGTCCTGGGACCGGATGGCGCACCCGTACGCGGGGCAGGCCTTCCCCAGTCCCGGCGGCTGGCGGGAGTGGCTGCTCGGCCATCTGCGGCAGGACGCCGCGCAGGCCGCGCTCGGCAATGTGGACGGGCCGCAGAAGGCAGCCCTGGACGTGCTGCGGGATCTGCGCAACGAGCTGCGCCGGATCGTGGATCACCGCGGGCTGAAGGGCGACTCGCGCCGGGCCCATCTGGACCGCTGGTACACACCGTTGAACGCCTTCCTCTCCATCGGCCCGCCCCGGCGGCGCATCGAGGAGCTGGCCGCGCTGATCGAGGCGGGCGTCGTGGAGGTGCTCGGTCCGCGGCTCGGCGTGCGGGCCGAGGACGGGGCATGGGTGGCGCACTCGCCCGATGTGCCGGGGTCGGCCGTCCGCGCGACGACGCTCGTGGAGGCACGGCTACCGGAACCGGATGTGCGACGGACCGCGGACGAACTCCTGGCCGGGCTGGTGAGCACGGGGCAGTGCCGCCCGCACACCGTCGACGGCTACGAGACCGGGGGGCTGGACGTCACACCGCGGCCCTATCGCCTGATCAGCCGTCAGGGCCGCCCGCACGCACGGCGGTTCGCGTTCGGGGTGCCCACGGAGGGCGTGCACTGGGTGACCGCGGCGGGCGCCCGGCCCGGAGTGGATTCGGTCACGCTTTCGGACGCCGACGCCGTGGCGCGAGCCGCGCTACGTGCGGCGACGACCGAAACGGAACGACAAACGGAAGACCGGCCATGGCTGAATGTTGAACTTGCAAGCATAGATTAGGGACACCTAACCTTGGTGGCTCACTCGGTTCCGTCCCACGGTCCGGCCCTGCCCGGACCGAACCAGACCGAAGGAGTTCCCCCACATGACCGGACGCCTCAACAGCGCCCAGCCGTACGCCATCGCCCTGTTCCGCATCGTCGTCGGCCTGCTCTTCGCCGCGCACGGCGCCGCCTCGCTCTTCGGCGTGCTCGGCGGCGCGATCGGCACCGACGGCGGCACCATCGACGCGGGCACCTGGCCCGGCTGGTACGCAGCCGTCATCCAACTCGTCGCCGGAGCGCTCGTGCTCCTCGGCCTCGGCACCCGCGCCGCCGCGTTCATCGCCTCGGGCTCGATGGCGTACGCCTACTTCGACGTCCACCAGTCGGCGGCCCTGTGGCCGATCCAGAACGGCGGCGAGCTCTCCGCACTGTTCTGCTGGACCATGCTCCTGCTCGTCTTCACGGGCTCCGGCGCGCTCGGCCTCGACCGGCTGCTCGCCGCCCGTACCTCCCCGGCCGCCGAGGACCAGCGCGCCTCGGAGCCCGTCACCGCCTGACCCCCGCACGAGAGCGCCCGCCTCCCGCCCACGGAGGCGGGCGCCCGCGCGTCCGGACGGGCCCCGCCCCCGTCCACGCGCCGCTCACCCGGGCCCGCATCCATGTCCATAGCGGACATCCGAGTCGCGTACGCCGTACCGGAGCGTGCGGGGGCGTGAACGTGATGTGATCGACATCTGCGGCCCCAGCGGATCTCCTGTCACACCCGCGGCGTACGCTGCATGGCTGTCACACGACGCCCCGCCACTCCTCCGCGAGTCGCGGCGCGGTCGTGTCCACGGGGGATAGCGGGGGAGAGTTTCGGTGCTGGAGAGTGTGGGGTCGCTGACAGGCAGCCCGTGGATCTACGCGGCGGTCGTCGTGTCCGTCCTTCTTGATGTGTTCCTGCCGGTGCTGCCGAGCGGGGTCCTGGTGATCGCGGCGGCGACGGCCGCGGCGGGCTCCGCCACCGGCGCCGTTCCGCACGCCGTGCCCGACATCCTGGTGCTCACCCTCTGCGCGGCCACGGCCTCCGTCTTCGGCGACATGGCGGCGTACCGTCTCGCCTGGCGCGGCGGCGACCGCCTGGACCGCGCGATCGCCCGCTCCCGCCGCCTGACCAGGGCGCAGGAACGTCTCGGCGAGGTCCTGGCGCGTGGCGGCGGGGCCCGCGGCGTGCTGGTCGTCGTCGCCCGTTTCGCACCGGCCGGCCGCTCGGTCGTCTCGCTCGGCGCGGGCGCGGCGCACCGCCGGGTCCGCGAGTTCCTGCCCTGGTCCGTCCTCGCGGGACTGGCCTGGGCCGGGTACAGCGTCGCCCTCGGCTACTTCGGCGGCCAGTGGCTGGGCGCCACCTGGCTCGCGACGGGCGTCTCCTTCGGAGCGCTGTTCGCCGCGGGAGCGGGCGCGGCCTACCTCGTGCGCCGCCCCACGGGACGGCAGCCGGCCACCGGCGGCTGAGCCGCCGGCCGCGCTATCCGGCGCGCTGGGCCGCCGCCCCGCGCACCTCCAGGCTGTCCAGCAGTTCGGCCGTGGCCGCCGTCACCGCCTCGACGGCACGGTCGAAGACCTCACGGTTGTGGGCGGCCGGGGCACGGAACCCGGAGACCTTGCGGACGTACTGCAGAGCGGCGGCACGGATCTCCTCCTCGGTGGCTTCCTCGGGGATCGCGGGCGGACGAAGCGTCTTGATGCTGCGGCACATGACTCCAGTCTCGCGCGTACGGCGCCGTCATGGTCACTTCTCACGGAAGCGGGCCGCCGCGGCCGGGGAATACCGTCGCCGACGCGGTGGATTGAGCAGAGCATGACCTCAGTGGAGATCACTTACGTCGGCGGCCCCACCGCCCTCATCGCGATCGGCGGCCTGCGGCTTCTCACCGATCCGACCTTCGACGCTCCCGGCGAGTACCCCGTCGGCGCACGCAAGCTGGTGAAGACCGCGGGGCCCGCGCTGCGGGCCGAGGAGCTCGGCCCGGTCGACGCCGTCCTGCTCTCCCACGACCAGCACCCGGACAACCTGGACACGTCCGGGCGCGGGTATCTCCAGGGCGCCCCGGTGACGCTGTCGACGGCGTCGGCGTACGAGCGGATCGGCGCGCCCGTACGGGCCGTGCGCCCCTGGGAGTCCGTCGAACTGGCGCGTCCTCACGGCGGAGCGCTGCGCGTGACGGCCGTCCCGGCGCGGCACGGCCCCGATGGCTCGCTGCCTCTCGTGGGCGAGGTGACCGGCTTCGTGCTGTCCGGGGAGGGGCTGCCCCGGGTGTACGTGAGCGGCGACAACGCCTCCCTGGACGTCGTACGGGAGATCGCGGGCCGGGAGGGGCCCTTCGACGTGGCGGTGCTGTTCGCGGGGGCGGCGCGCACGCCGTTGGTGCCGGACGCTCCGCTGACCCTGACCAGCGAGGACGCGGCCCGGGCGGCGGAGATCCTCGGCGCCGAGCGGGTCGTCCCGCTGCACTTCGAGCACTGGGGGCACTTCACCCAGGACGGTTCGACCCTGACGAAGGCCTTCGCGGAGGCCGGTCTCACGGACCGGCTGCGCCTGCCGGAACCGGGAGCCTCGGTACGGGTGCCGTAGCGGCGCACCCCGTCCCCTCCTCGCAACACCCAAGCGAATCCTTGGATTTGGGCAAGCTTCTCCGAGGATTGACTCGGGTGACCGCCGCTTGTGATCATCACCGGGGCCCCGCTCGGGGTCACGCCGAGAGGAGCGGGGACATATGGCGAACGACCGGCCGACGGTGGCGGTGCTGGGTCCGGGCGGTATCGGCGGGCTGCTCGCCGCGCTCCTGGCCCGCGCCGGCCACCGGGTGATCTGCCTCGCCGGGGACGAGACCGCGCGGACGCTGGCCGCGGACGGCATCGAGGTGCGCAGCGGCCACTTCGGCGACTTCACGGCGCGGGTGGAGGCGGACACCGAGCTGCGCGAGCCGGTCGACGTGTGCCTGATCGCGGTCAAGGCGACGGCCCTGGGCGCCGCCCTGGAGCGTGTCCCGGCGAAGGCCCTGGGCGAGGAGGGTCTGCTCGTGCCGCTCCTGAACGGCGTCGAGCACCCGGCACTGCTGCGCGAGCGCTACCGCCCCGAGCAGGTGGCCCCCGCGGTGATCCGCGTGGAGTCGACGCGGATCGCGCCCGGGGTGATCGAGCACGGCAGCCCGTTCGCCGAGGTCGATCTGACCGGCGACACGGTGCCCCTGGCGCGGGTCGACGCGCTCGCCGGGGCCCTGGAGTGGGCCGGGGTGCGGGCCCGGGTCCAGGACGGCGAGGCGGCGACACTCTGGGCGAAGATGTCGTTCCTCGCCCCGTTCGCGCTGCTGACGACGCGGTACGGGGTGCCGGTGGGCGACGTACGCACGCTGCACCGCGAGGAGTTGACCGCTCTCGTCGAGGAGACGGCGGCGGTCGGCCGCGCGTGCGGTGCCCCGGTCGACGCGGCGGCCGCCCTCGCCCGCTACGACGCCTTCCCCGCGGGCACCAAGTCCTCCATGCAGCGCGACGCCGAGGCGGGCCGCACGCTCGAACTCGACGCCATCGGCGGTGCGTTGCTGCGGGCGGCGGAGCGGTCCGGGGTGCCGGTACCGGTGGCGAGCGCGCTGGTGCGGGAGCTGACACCGGCCGTCGGAACGGACACCTGAAGGCGGGGCGACGCCGGATGCCGTCCACGGCTCACGGGACCGGGGCGGCGGTCGACGACGTCCGGGCCTACGGGACCGGGTGGCGTCCGGCAGCGTCCCGGGCCGGTGGGATCCGGGCGGCGCCCGATGCCGTCCGGGGCCTACGGGACCGAGCGGCACCACCCGACGACATCCGGGGCATGCCTGGGCCTACGGGACCGGAACCGGCGTCAGTCCCCCGCCACGGTCCCGGCGCCGCCCGCGCGGTGCCGGGCCACCGTGTCGGCGAAGGCGTGCGCCGCGGGTGACAGGGCGTCCCACCGGCGCACCGCCCAGCCGACCGTGAGGGGCGGCAGGGCGGGTATCGGGAGGAAGCGGAGGCCGGGGCGGCCGGGGCCGCGCAGGCCGGGCAGGTCGGGGACGACGGCGTGGCCGAGGCCGAGTTCGGCGAGCAGGATCGCGGTGTCCCAGTCGGCGACGCTGGTGTCGGAGGTGCCCTGGGGTATCCCCAACTCCCGGTAGGCGACGTCGAGATGGGCGCGTGAGGTGGAGTTCTCGGGCAGCCCGACGATCCGCAGCCCGGCCAGCTCCTCCCCCTCGATCCGCTCCCGCCGGGCGAGTTCGTCGTCGGCGCGTACGGCGAGCACCCAGGGGAGTTCGGCGACGGGCCGCTGCTCGACCCCGCGCACGGGCGGTCCGAGGGTGATCCAGGCGAGGTCGAGGCCGTGGTCGGCGAGCGCCTCGAAGCAGCTCCGGCTGGAGCTCTCGGTCCGGAACTCCAGGCTCACCCGGGGATGGTGCCGCCGGAACTCGACCACGGCCTCGGCCATGAAGTGCCGCACGGTGGTGCCGCCGGTGGCGATGCGCACCGCCCCGCCGCCCCCGCGCGCCAGCTCGTCGAGCCGGCGCAGCGCGAGGTCGAGGCCGGCCATCCCGTCGGCGGCGGCCCGTTCGAGGACCCGCCCGGCGCCGGTGGGCACCACGCCCCGGGCCCGCCGCTCGACGAGCCCGACCCCGACCTCCCGTTCCAGCCGGCGTACGTGCTGGCTCACCGCCGACTGCGTACAGCCGAGCTCCCGGGCCACGGCGCTCAGGCTCCCGGCCCGGCAGACGGCGACGAACACGCGAAGATCATCCAGGGTCACGGACCCCAAGGTAGCGGCGGCCCGTCGGAGGCCTTCGTTCAGGCCCGCGTCTTGTCGAGCAGCTCGACGATCTCCTCGGTCGTGCCGGTCTCGCCGAGGCGGGGGAAGATCCGCTCGACGCTGTTGCGGTGCGTCTCGGGGTCGATGTCGGACATGGCGTCGGTGGCCAGGGTGACGTGGTAGCCGTGCTCGTGGGCGGCACGGGCGGAGGACTCCACGCCGATGCTGGTGGCGATGCCGGCCAGCACGATCTGGGTGATCCCGCGGCGGCGCAGCTGCAGGTCGAGGTCGGTGCCGTAGAAGGCGCCCCAGTTCCGCTTGGTCACGGTGATGTCCCCGGGGTGCCCGGCGAGTTCCTCGACGATGACGTCCCAGCCCTCCGGGAAGGCGCGGCCACGGCTCGGGCCGTCGATGCGGCCCCGGACGGCGTCCGCGCCGTCGGCGGCGGCGGTGACCCGTACGAGGACGACCGGGAGATCGTGACCGCGGAAGGCTTCGGCGAGCCGGACGGCCCGCGGCACGACGTCGGAGGCGGCGTGCGGGGCGAGGCCCGGGTTGCCGACGATGCCGTGCTGGAGGTCGATGAGGACGAGCGCGGTGCGGGGGTCGAGCGTGGTGACTGCCATGGTTCAGGCCTTTCGGGGGGTGAGATCGCGAAGGGATCGGTCGATGAGGGTCACCGCCAGGAGCAGCACGGCTCCGGCGAGCATGAAAAGGGCCAGCTGGTGCAGGCCGCCGGTGTCGGCGCCGTGCGTGAAGAAGGCAGCGTCGGCGGCGGAGGCCGCCATCGCGCCGAGGTAGGCCCCGACCTTCGGCAGCCGGAGCGCTCCGAGGACCAGACAGGCGAGCGACAGCGGCACGTTGACGAGGAAGATGGTGCGCCAGCCGCCCACGCCGATGAGCAGGCCGCCCAGGGTGGGCCCGACCACGGCGACGGTCTGGGCCGAGACCGCGAGCGCGGTCAGCACTCCGGCCGGGCTGTCCTGCCCGGTGCGTTCGGCCTCGCTCCGGGTCAGGTGCATGGCGGCGGGGTACGCGGCCGAGGTGCCGAATCCGAGCAGGACCCGGGCGGCGACCAGCGCGCCGAGGTTCGGGGAGAGGGCGCCGAGCGGTCCGGCGATGCCCACCGTCGCCGTACCGGCGAGGTAGAGGCGTCGCGGGCCGTACATGTCGACGAGCCGTCCGACGACGGGCTGCCCCACCGCGGTGGCGAGATACAGCCCGGAGACCAGCCAGGCGGTCTGCGCGGGAGGCGCTCCGAGGGCGCTGCCGATCGGCACCAACGCCACCGCGATCATGGAGGAGTTGACCGGGTTCAGCACGGGACCGAGGACCATCGGGGCGATCAGCCGACGGTCGAAGCGGTCGGGCGGGCGGCGGTGCGCGGGGGTGAGGCGCTGCCGGAACCGCTCCCGGATCGTGGGTATCACGGCCGGGTGAGCCGTTCCAGCAGGGCCATGGCCTCGATGACCGTCTGCCGCTCGTCCTCCGTGCAGCGCTCCTGGAAGGCCCGGGCGAGCCACTCGGAACGGGCCTGCCGGGTGCCTTCGACGCGCTCGCGCCCGGCGTCCGTGAGGGTGACCAGCTGCCGCCTGCCGTCCCCGGGGTCCGGGTTGCGCTGGATGAGTCCGTACTGGTCGAGGGCCGCGAGCGTGGCGGCCATCGACTGCGGGCGCACTCCTTCGGTCGCCGCCAGCGCGCTGGCCGTGGCGGCCCCGCTCTTGCTCACCAGGGTGAGCGCGGAGACCTGGGAGGGCGTGAGGTCCTGCGCCTCGGAGACCTCACGGATCCGCCGCCGGAGCAGGCTGAACGCGACCCGCAGATCCTGCGCGGCGCGGGCGGCGGAATCCGAGACGCCCGCGTCGGTCTGGTGGCTGCCGCTCTGATCCATACGGTCACCGTAAATTAAGCAGCCCAGACTGTCCAGTTCAGACTGCGCAGTTTGCCTGAACACTTCCGTCCCGGCACACGGCGCCACACGCCGGGGCGGCGCGTTTTTCCCCAGGTCAGAGGGGCCCGGAACACCCGTTCGCGTGAAGTCCCGGAAGGAACTCGCATCACAAAATCGAACAGGCGTAGCATTGCCGCGTGGCTGCGACCTATGACTTTCCGAGTGACCTCCTCGCCGGTCAGGAGGAGCTGCATCAGGTCCGGGCCGAGCTACTGGCCCTGCTGAAACGACTCCCCTGGTCGGTGGAACCGCTGGACGGTTTCAGCGACACCGGCGGCTGGCGCAAGGTGGAACGCCCCGCCTCCCCCGGCTGGACCGACGACGAACAGGCCGAGGTCGAGAAGCTCCGGCAGCGCGAACGCGAGCTCGCCGTGTTCGTCTCCGGCCACCGCTTCTGGTCGGAGGTCACCGCTCCGGAGAAGGTCGACGCACGGATGCGGCTGAAGCACACGCGCGAGACCCCGGCATAGGCGCGCGGGGCCCTCCATGGGCGCGCGAGAACTTTCCATGAGCGCGCGCGAGACCCGGCCATGAAGGCATGGGCCCCGTCCGGCGAGCATCCGTGAGACACCGTCACGAACATGCGTCAAGCACCGTCACGAACATGCGTGAGACACCGTCACAAGGCGGCGCCCGTCGGGTCCCCCAGCGCGGCGGCCCGCAGGCGGCCCTCGTCTTCGAAGCGGATGTCGTCGAAGTGGACGTCGCCGCGCGCTGGTCCCCCGGCACGACCTGGGCACGAACCGGGGCACACCCATTTTCGTGATCTTGGCTGATATACGCTGCGACTACTTTCATGAGATCAAAGCCCGGGGGGGCCTTCCACATGATCATGCAGTCGCGCGCGCTCCTGGGGAGCGCGCTGGTTCCCGTGCTCGCGCTGGCGGTCACCGTGCCGAGCGCGCACGCGGCTCCGTCCGCCGCCGCCGGCACCGCCACCACCTCCGCGGTCGCCGTCGGACTCGGCCCGTGGAGCGCGCCGAAGCAACTTCCCGGTGTCACCGGGGTGATCGACCTCCAGTCGGCCCGCAACGGCACCCTGGTGGGACTCTTCGAGCAGGGTGGCAAGACCGTGCTCTCCGTCAGGCCCGCGGGCAGCACCGCGTGGCAGTCGACCGAGCCCGCGCCCGGCGCCACACTCCACCGCACGGACGACGGCGCGCTCACGCTCCTGTGGTGGGAGAAGACCGCCGACGCAACGACCGCCGCGCTGCGGATGTCCCGGCTGGCGCCCGACGCCACCGCCTTCGGTCCCGCCCAGGTCGTCGCGAAGGGCACATCGGCGACCGACGGCTACTACCGGGGAACGCGCGTCACCGCCGTCGCGGCCGACGCCACGGGCCGCCAGGCCGTGGCCTGGATGGACAAGGACCACCGGCTGACCGTGGTCGAGCGCTCGGGTCCGACGGGCACCTGGTCCGCGCCCGTGGTCCTCGACCGGCTCCCGGAGCCGATCGTCCGGCCCGACAACGTCTACGACTACCACCTGCGGGATCTGCGCCTCGCCGTCGCCAAGGACGGCGCCCTGGGGCTGATCTGGGGCGGCGACAGTTACTACACGGGTGACGGGGTCGACCCGGACCCGACGGCGTACCAGTGGCACTACAAGTACCTGGAGAAGCCCGCCGGGGCGGCGTCCTGGACGGCGCCGCGGGATCTGCCGCAACTGGGCGAGAAGCCCCGGCTGGTCACGCTCGCCGCCCACCCGCAGGGCGGGTTCCAGCTGCTCTCCTTCAACAACTACGCCCGCAAACCGGCCGGGGCCGCGAACTGGGGTCCGGCCGAGAGCACCGGGATCTACGCGAACGGTTCCCAGCCCGCCGAGCTGCTCACGGCCCCGAACGGCGATGTCACGGCGGTCGGTTCAGGGGCGAGCGGCCCGGCCGTCGCCACGCGCCTCGCCGCCGGGGGCGGCTGGAAGGCCCGGCAGGATCTGGCCGGGTCCACCGAGGACGACTCGTTCGGCAGCACGCGGACCGCGGACGGCTCACTGGTCGTCACGTACACGCAGAAGCGATTCGTCTCCAGCCGCACGGTCCGCCGCGACTTCGTCGCCCAGACGGTGGGGGTCGGCAGCGTCTCCAAGCCGCGCACCCTGAACTCCCTGACGGACGGGACCACCAGCGCGGGCCGGGTCGCCACCGACGACAAGGGACGCCCGGTGGCCGTCTGGACCCAGTCGGCAGCCGACGGCTCCTCGCGGGCCGCGTTCACCTCGACCACGTCCACCCGGTCCCTGCCCAAGTGGCACGACTACGCCGACAGCACCCGCTCGGACATCCTGGGCACGGGTCGCAGCGACACGATGAACCTGCTCACGCAGGACACCGCCAACCCCCTCCGCACCTTCCAGGCGCGCCCCTGGGCGGACGAGACCCGGCTCGTGCCGTTCGGCGACTTCGACGGGAACCGCTGCAACGACCTCGTCGTGCGACTGCCCGGCGGCGAGACCCGTCTCTACACCCCCGTGTGCGGCGGACTGCCCACGCCCGACTCCGCCTACCGGCGCCTGTCCCGGGACTGGAGCGCCTACAACACCCTGCTCTCCAGCGGCGACCAGACCGGCGACGGCCGCCCGGACCTGCTGGCCCGCAACGCGGCCTCCGGCGATCTCTACCTCTACGCCCACAACGGCACCGACGGCTTCCTGCCGCGCGTGAAGATCCGCTCCGCCTGGGCCGGCTACAAGCGCGTCATCGGCGCCGGCGACCTCAACGGCGACGGCCTCGGTGACGTCCTCGCCCTCGACAGCTCCGGGAAGCTCTGGCGCTACGACGGCACCCGCACCGGGAAGCTCAAGGACCGCGTCCAGGTCTTCAAGGACTGGGGCCGCAGCTACAAGGACGTCATCGGCGCCGGGGACATCGACGGCGACGGCAAGAACGACCTCGTCTCCCGCGACACCTCCGACAACCTCTGGCTCAACGCGGGGACCGGCACCGGCACCTTCAAGAACCGCGTCCAGGCCGGAGACTCGACGTACTGGAAGACATGGGCGTCACTCGCCTGATCCGCGCCCACCAGGACGAAGACCCCCAGCCGGTCACGGCTGGGGGTC
>NZ_JBHWVI010000210.1:0-15707 GCF_042737005.1 Streptomyces sp. NPDC060027 | reverse complement strand
GGCGTAAGCGCTCGCGGAGCCGGCGACGGGTCCGGAAGAGGTCCGGCCGTGTCCCGGGCCTGTCCCGTCATCTCGTCTCGTCTCGTCTCGTCTCGTGCCGGCTCGTCCCGGTTCGGATACCTCATGCAGGTGAAAAGCTCGGCGCGCGCTGAGATTTCACCGCCCGGAGTGCGTGATAACAGGTGCGGACGGCGTGCGGGGCGATGGTGCGGGAGGTTCGGATTGCGTACGAGGACGACAGCGCGGGAGGTCCGGGAGGTCGAGGCCGTGGACGACGGCGACACGTGGCCGGGGATCGGCGCGGGCCTGGATACTGCGGCGTCATGAGTACTACGAGCCGCAGCACGACTCTCCTCCTGGCCCGGCACGGGCAGACCGTCTGGCACGCGGAGAACCGCTACGCCGGAGTGAGCGATGTCCCCCTCACCGACGAGGGCCGCGCCCAGGCGGAGGCCCTCGGCCGCTGGGCCGCCGCGCACCCGGTCGACGCGGTCTGGACCTCGACCGCGTCGCGTGCCGTCGCCACCGCCGAGCCGGCGTGCCGCGCCCTGGGGCTCGTCCCGCGGCGCGAACCCGCCCTGCGGGAGTGCGACTTCGGGGTGGTGGAGGGCCGTACGCTCGCCGAGTTCGAGGCCGAGAACCCGGTCCGGGCCAAGGCGTTCCGGGCCGATCCGGTGTCGTACCCCTTCCCGGAGGCGGAGGACCCGCGCACCGCGGCGGCCCGTGGAACACGCGCCCTGCGCCATATCGCGGCGGCCCACCCCGGCGAACGGGTGCTGGTGGTCGCCCACAACACCCTGCTGCGTCTGGTGCTGTGCTCCGCCCTGTCCATCCCGCTGGGCGAGTACCGCCGTGTCCTGCCGAGTCTCGGCAACGCGGCGATCACCGAACTCCGGGTGGAGGACGGGTCGGCCGCCCTGCTGTCGCTCAACGTGCCGTGCGCGCCGTGACGGGAGGGCCCCCGCGAGTCACGTCCTCGCGGGGGCCGTCCTTTCTTCCGCCTGCCACGTGAAAGGTGAGAAGACGATCACGAGCAGGACGCCTCATGTTCCCCCTCAGGGGGCCAGGAGCAATACGTCCCGGCGGGCCGTGGCCGCTTCGTGACGGCGGGCCACGTCCTGCCAGTTCACGACCTGCCACATCGCCTCGACGAAGTCCGCCTTCTGGTTCCTGTACTGAAGGTAGAAGGCGTGCTCCCAGGCGTCGAAGACGAGGAGGGGCACCGAGCCCTGGCCGATGTTGCCCTGGTGGTCGTAGACCTGCTCGACGACGAGCCGGCCGCTCAGCGGTTCGTGGGCGAGGACGCCCCAGCCGGAACCCTGGGTGGTCGCCGCCGCCTTGGTCAGCTGGGCCTTGAAGCCCGCGTACGAGCCGAACGACTCGGTGATGGCGTCCGCGAGATCGCCCACCCCGTCGGCGGCCAGGGGTTCGCCGCCGCCGTTCCCGGTCATGTTGGTCCAGTAGATGCTGTGCAGGATGTGGCCGGAGAGATGGAAGGCCAGGTTCTTCTCCAGACCGTTGACCGACCCCCACGACTCCTTGTCCCGCGCTTCCGCGAGCTGCTCCAACGCGTCGTTGGCGCCCTTCACATAGGCCGCGTGGTGCTTGTCGTGGTGCAGCTCGATGATCTCGGGGCTGATCACGGGCGCGAGCGCGGAGTAGTCGTACGGCAGTTCAGGGAGTGTGTAGACGGGCATGACGGGTCCCCTCCGACCTCTTATTGCAAAGAACTTGCAACTGCACGCTAGCAGCAAGAAGATGAGCGTGCGTGCCGGGCCCGCCCGGGTCCCGAGGACGCCGGGGCGCGTCCGGGCACGCGAAAGGGCCCCCGCGCGACACCGTCCTTCGCGCGGGGGCCCCTTCGGTGAGGCGGGTGCACCGGTCAGGCGCGGGCGCGCGCCCTCTGCCGGGCACAGCCGACGGCGGCCAGGAGCAGCGTCATGGCGCCCGTCGAGTACAACTGCACCCGGGTGTCCGGCTCCCGGGCCATCAGGGCGAAGATCGCCACCATGCCCGCCAGCGCGACCCAGGTCAGCACCGGGAAGGCCCACATCCGGACGACCAGCTTCTGCGGGGCCTCCCGGTCCAGCCGGCGCCGCAGCCGCAGCTGCGAGACCGCGATGAACATCCACACGACCAGGATCACCGCGCCGATCATGTTCAGCAGCCAGGGGAAGACGTCGTCCGGACGCCAGTAGCTGAGAACGACACAGCCGAAGCCGAAGACGCAGGACACGAGCACCGCGACACGCGGCACCCCGGACGAGACCCGGCCCAGCGCCTTCGGGCCCTGGCCGCGCTCGACGAGGGAGTAGGCGATGCGCGAGGAGCCGTAGATGTTGGCGTTCATCGCCGACAGCAGCGCCACGAGCACGACCACGTTCATCAGCTGCCCGGCGCCGGGGATGCCGAGGTGTTCGAGGGCGGCGACGTACGGGCCCTTCTCGACGACCGCCGCGGAGTCCCACGGGACGAGGGTGACGATGACCGCCATCGAGCCGATGTAGAAGAGCGCGATGCGCCACATGGCGGTGCGGACGGCGCTCGCGACGCCCTTGACCGGGTCCTGCGACTCGGCCGCCGCGATCGTCACGGTCTCCAGGCCGCCGTACGCGAACACCGACGCGAGCAACCCGATCACGAGCCCCTCGCTGCCGTTCGGCAGGAAGCCCCCCTCGCCGGTGAGGTTCGTGGTGCCCGGCGCGTCCGTGCCCGGCAGGACACCGGCGATGGCCAGCACGCCGAGTACCAGGAACAGCGTGATGGCGCCGACCTTCAGTGCCGCGAACCAGAACTCGAACTCGCCGAAGTTCTTCACGGCCGCGAGGTTGGCCACACAGAAGACGACCATGAACAGCGCCACCCAGGCCCACTCGGGCGTGCCGGGCAGCCAGCCGGTGACGATCTTCGCGGCGCCGATGCCCTCCAGGCCGACGGCCGTGCAGAGCAGCACCCAGAAGGACCAGCCCGCCGTGAATCCGGCCCAGGGGCCGATCGCCCGCTCGGCGTGCGCGGAGAAGGAACCGGACGATGGATACGCGGCCGACATCTCGCCGAGCATCCGCATCACCAGCATGACGAGCAGGCCGGAGACGGCGTACGCGATGACGATCGAGGGACCGGCGGCGGCGATGCCCGCGCCGGAGCCGACGAACAGGCCGGCGCCGATGACACCGCCGAGGGCGATCATCGACAGGTGGCGCTGCTTCAGGCCGTGGGAGAGGGGGGCGTCCGCGGCGGTGGTACCGGGCGGCGCGTCGAGGGTGGTGCGGGACATGAGAGTGGGGGGTCCCTTACAGACGAGCGGTAAAAACGCCCACAGTCTGGGCAGCCCCTCCGACAGGGAGAAGGGGCCGCCCAGCATGCGGACGTGATCCATGCGGAGTGTAAGGGTCCGTTCACGCCGGGTTCTGGGCGCCTTGGTGGCGGTCTGCCCCGCTACGTCATCCGCGTCACGCCACCGACGTGTAGTGCGAGGCGTCGCCGGCGATCGAGTGGCTCTCCTTGCCCTCGATGCCGACCGGCACGTCACCGGCGACCGTCACGCGGTGCAGACGGCGCGGCGCGGCGTCGTAGTTGTCGATGGCGTAGTGCTGGGTGATCCGGTTGTCGAACAGGACCAGCTGGTTCGGGGACCAGCGCCAGCGCAGGATGTTCTCGGGCCGGGTGACGTACGCCTGGAGCAGGTCGAGGATCTTGCGGGACTCGCCCACCGACAGCCCGACGATCCGCTGCGCGAACCCGCCGATGAACAGGCCGCGTTCACCGGTCAGCGGGTGGACCCGGACGACCGGGTGCGCGGTGCGGAACTGGATGGACGTGAACTGGGCGCGCTGCGCGGCCTGTTCCTCGTCGATGTTCTCGTCCGGGACCGCGTAGTCGTAGTCGTTGGTGTGCTCGGCCCACAGGGTGTCGGCGAGCGCGCGCAGCGGCTCGGGCAGATCGCGGTAGGCGGCCGCGGAGTTGGCGATGAGCGTCTCGCCGCCGTACGGCGGGACGGTGATGCTGCGCAGGGTGCTGGCCTGCGGCGGGTTCAGCACGAAGGTCACGTCGGTGTGCCAGTGGTTGGCGCGGCCCCGCTCGCTGTCCACGGGCAGCACGTTCGGGGCGCCGTCCACGGCGGGCACGGTGGGGTGCGCGGTGGTGAGGTCGCCGAAGTGGCGGGCGAAGGCCTGCTGGCCCTCGTCGTCCAGGTCGACGTCGTCGAAGACCAGCGCCTTGTGCTCGTTGAGGGCGGTGCGCAGGGCGGCGACGGTGATGTCGTCGAGCGGCTTGGAGATGTCGACGCCGGAGACGCGGGCACCGATGTGCGCGGTGACCTTCTGGATCTCGATGTCTGTCATGAGGTGCGGGTCCTTTCGGATCGGCCGATCGGGTAGGGGCGGTGACGGTCGGGGGCGGGTTCAGGCGAGGGCGGCCGCGGGTGCGGCGGTCGTGGGTGCGGCGTCCGGGGCCGCGTACTGGTTGGCCGGGCGCGGGAGGCCGTAGCGCTCCCGCAGGGTCTGCCGGGGTCCGTACTCCCGGCGCAGCAGGCCCCGGTCGCGCAGGATCGGCACCACGTGGTCCACGAAGAGGTCGAGGCCGGAGGGCAGCACGGCGGGCATGATGTTGAAGCCGTCGGCGGCGCCGCCGCGGAACCACTCCTCGATCGCGTCGGCGACCTGCTCGGGCGTGCCGGCGAAGGTCAGATGCCCTCGCCCGCCGCCGAGCCGGCCGATCAGCTCGCGGACGGTGAGCCGCTCGCGCCGGGCCAGCTCCACGACGAGGGTGTAGCGGCTCTTGGCCCCCTCGATCGCGTCCTCCGGCGGCAGGTCGGCGGGCAGCTGCGCGTCGAGACCGAGGGTGCCCGGCTCCAGGTGGAGCAGATGCTCCAGACGGTTCAGCCCGTGCTCGTACACGATGTGGTCCTCGAGGACGCGTTCCTGGGCGCGCGCCTCGGCCTCGGTCGAGCCGATGACCGGGACGATGCCGGGCAGGATCTTGATGTGGTCCGGGTCCCGGCCGGCCCGTTCGGTACGGGACTTGAGGTCGGCGTAGAAGTCCTGGGCGTCCGCGAGGGTCTGCTGGGCGGTGAACACCGCTTCCGCGTACCGGGCCGCGAACCGCTTGCCGTCCTCCGACGAGCCCGCCTGCACGAGGAGCGGGTAACCCTGCGGCGTGCGGGGCACGTTGAGGGCGCCCTCCACGCTGAAGTACGTCCCCTTGTGGCGTGCGGGATGGATCTTGCCGGTGTCGCCCCAGACGCCGGCCGCCTTGTCGGCGACGACCAGATCGTCCTCCCAGCTGTCCCAGAGCTTGAGCGCCACGTCCAGGAACTCGGCGGCGCGCTCGTAGCGGGTGGCGTGCGCGGGCTCGTCGTCGAGACCGAAGTTGCGGGCGGCCTCCGCGCCCGCGGTGGTGACGATGTTCCAGCCCGCGCGGCCACCGCTGATGTGGTCCAGGGAGGCGAATCTGCGGGCCAGGTTGTAGGGGGAGTTGTAGGAGGTGGAGGCGGTGGCGATCAGGCCGATGTGCTCGGTGGCCGTGGCCAGCGCGGTGAGCAGGGTGATGGGTTCCAGGGCGCCGGACGGGCGCTGGCCCACGCTGCTGAACAGAACCGGGCCGTCGGCGAGGAAGAGGGAGTCGAAGGTGCCGCGTTCGGCGATCCGGGCGAGGCGCACATAGTGGGCCGTCTCCACATGCGCGTACGGGTCGCTCTCCGGGAGCCGCCAGGATGCCTCGTGGTGGCCGGTGTTCATCAGGAACGCGTTGAGATGGAGTCGGCGCGGGCTGGTCACGGGTGCTTCTCCTCCTGGTGCGCGGGCACGCCGTGCCCGGCTGTGTCGTCCGCGGCCACGTCCCGTCCCGCGACGGGGTGTCCCGCCGTCCCGTCCGGTTCCGCGACCGTGTCTTCCGCCGCTCCGTGTTCCGTCGCTCCGCCGGCCGCCCCTTCCGGTCCTCCGGTCACGTCCTCGGTCACCCCGAGGGCGCTCAGCAGGCGTTCGCGGTACTCGCCGAGCCGCGGATCGCGGTACGAGCGGGGGTGCGGGCGGTCGATGGTGAGGTCGACGCCGATCCGGCCCCGGTCGAGCACGAGCACCCGGTCGGCCAGCACGATCGCCTCGTCCACGTCGTGCGTGACCAGCAGGACGGACGGCCGGTGGCGCTCCCACAGCTCGCGCAGCAGCACATGCATCCGGATCCGGGTGAGCGCGTCCAGCGCTCCGAACGGCTCGTCGGCGAGGAGCAGTTCGGGCTCCCGTACGAGTGAACGGGCCAGGGCGGCGCGCTGGGCCTCCCCGCCGGACAGCTCGTTGGGCCAGGCCCGTTCCCGTCCCGCGAGTCCCACCTCGGCGAGGGCGGAGCGGCCCTTCTGCGCCGCCTCCTTGCCGTCCGTGCCGAGCAGGACGTTGTCGAGGACGCGGCGCCAGGGCAGCAGCCGCGAGTCCTGGAAGACGACGGACACCCTTTCCGGGGCGGTGAGCTGTCCGCTCCCGGCGACGTTGTGATCGAGGCCGGCGATGGCGCGCAGCAGCGTGCTCTTGCCGGAGCCGCTGTGTCCGAGCAGGGCGGTGAACTGGCCCGCGGGGAGGTCGAGGTCGATGCTGTCGAGGACCGTACGCCCCTCGAACGACCGGGTGAGACCGCGCAGTTGGACGGTGTGCTCACGGGTCAGTTGCTGAGTGTGCGTCGCCATGACAGCACCTTCCGTTCGATGAGACGAACCGCGCTGTCGGAGACGAGCCCGAAGATGCCGTAGATCAGCAGGCCGACGAGGATGGTGTCGGTCCGGCCGTAGTTCTGGGCCTGGAACATCATGTAGCCGAGGCCGCTGGTGGCGTTGATCTGCTCCAGGACGACCAGGGAGAGCCAGGAGCCGGTCACCCCGAGCCGGAGTCCCACGAAGAATCCGGGCAGCGCGCCGGGTATCACGATCTCCCGGACGAAGCGGAGCCTCGACAGCCCCTGGACCTCGGCGAGTTCGACGTAGCGGTGATCGATGCCGGACAGGGCGGAGTGCAGGTTCAGGTAGATGGGGATGTAGACGACGATGGCGATGATCGCGATCTTGAAGGTCTCGCCGATGCCGAGCCAGAGGATGAACAGCGGGATCAGACCGAGGGTCGGGATCGCCCGGTTGAGCTGCACGGTCCCGTCGATCAGCGCTTCCCCGACGCGGCTGAGCCCGGACGCGAGGGCGAGGACGACCCCGGCGCTCAGACCGAGCGCGAACCCGTATCCCGCGCGCTCCAGGGAGGTCAGCACATCGGTGGGCAGTGTGCCGTCGGTCCACAGATGACCGGTGGTCTTCAGCACCGTCCAGGGCGCGGGGATCGCACCGGGATCGAGCTGCCCGGCGGCGGACGCGAGGGCCCACAGGGCGAAGAACAGTGCCGGCCCGATGAGCCGGGAGGCGGGCAGCCGCTTGCCGGGCGCGAGGCTGCGGCGCCGGGAACGGCGAGGCCGACGCGGCCGGTGGCTGTCCGCACCGGCCTCGACCGGCGCGGCCGGGGCGACCGGGGCGGAGGCCGGCTCGGTGCCGGTGCCGGTGCCAGTGCCGGTCTCGGACTTGGTCTCGGTGTCGGTCTCGGTGACTGCGTCCGGCTCGGTGGTCGCGCCCGTCTCGGTGGTGGCGTCCGTCTCGGTGGGTGAGGTGGAGCCGGAGACAGAGGCGGAGGCGTCGTCGTCCGTGAGCGCGGTCGATGGCGTGGAGGAGGAGCGCGTGGTCGTGGTCGTGGTCCTGGTCGTCATGGCGGCCGTCACCTCCGGTATTCCGCGGGTACGGCCCTGGCCGCGATGGCCTCGAAGCGCCGGTCGAAGAGCGAGTCGACCTTGAACCCCTTCACGAAGCCGCCCTCCGCCAGCAGATCGGCGGTCTCCTGCTCCCACTTGACGGCCTCGTCCCAACTCGGCGGGAACAGCGGCTTGTTGGCGAGCTCGGTGATCGACTGAGCCTGCGCGAGGGTGAGGTTCTGCGTCTTGACGTAGAACTCCTTGTTCCAGGCGTCGGGGTGCTCGTACGCCCACACCTGGCCCTTGGCCCAGCGCGGGATGAACGCGGCGACCGCGGCCGCCTTGGCGCGGTCGGCCAGCACCGAGGTCGGCGCCCAGAGCAGGTTGAGCAGGTCCACCACGTCGGTGGGGATGGTGTGGGCGCCCTTGGACCCGTACTGCTTGAGGTAGGCCGGGGCCTGGCTGTTGGCGAGCGGGGCGATGTCCACCTGGCCGGCCTGGAGGGCGGTGAGGAACTGGTTGCTGGTGAGCGGCACCAGGGTCACGTCGTCGTAGGCGATGCCGGCCTGCTTCAGGGCGCGCAGCAGGACGACACCCTGGGCCTGGCCCTGCGAGAAGGCGAGCTTCTTGCCCTTGAAGTCCCGCACGTCCTTGATGGCGCTGCCGGGCTTGGTGGCGAACAGGTAGTTGGGCTTGCGGGTGATGTTGATCGCGACGATCTTCGCGTCGAAGCCCTGGTAGTGCGCCTGGATCGGCGGGATGCCCGCGTTGTTCCCGACGTCCAGGGACTTGGCGCGGAAGGCGTTGATGACATCGGGACCGGCGCCGATGTTCACCCAGTCGGAGACGGCGAACGGCAGCGCGGACAGCCCCGCCAGCTTCAGCTGGAGTTGCTGGACGCCTTGGTACGAGGCGATCTTGAGCTCGGTCCCCTTCGGCACCTTGTCGGACAGGGGTGCGGACGTGTCCGCCTTGGAATCGGTGTCGGCGACACTGGCGCCGGCGCAACCGCTCAGCCCGGCCGCGGCGGCGACACCGAGCAGGGAGGACAGGAACACGCGCCGGTCGACACCGGACCGGGAGGCGGCGGATGCGGACGCGGCGGAGGACGAAGGGGACAGTGGTGGCATGGAAGGACTCCGGGGATTCCAAGTGGCGGTACGGCGCGCAGAGTTCCGGGCAGGGCGAAGCCGGAAAGAGTGGAACGCGCACCGAAAAGGGACACACGCCGATGGCGTGCCGATGGGGACGAGCCGATCAGGGGCGACGGCGGCTGAACCGTCCGAGTCATGACGACGCCGGACCGGATCTCGGGGCGACGACGGCAGAGGAGACCACGGCACGACGACGGGCCGGGTCGGCCTACGGGCGACGACAGTCGGGTCGGCCTACGGGCGACGACAGCCGGATCGGTCTACGGGCGACGACAGCCGGATCGGTCTACGGGCGACGGCGGCCGGCCGATATGCCGCACGAAGGCGGCCGAGTGGCCTTCGGAGTGAAGGCCGCCGAGTGAACCTCAGCGCTTCGGCGCGTCAGCGACCTGTCGGCGACACGGGGTCAGCAACAACGTGTGCGTGCGACCCGCATCAGGTCGACCACACGGCACTTGGTGAGCGGAACCTGCACCCGCGCGCTGCTCATGGACACGATGCTCCTGTCCGGGCACGAGCCCTGTCAACATTCCGAGTTTCTGAATTAATTCGCTCCCGGTGGGGGGCCCGGGGGAGTCCGGAGCGGCCCCGGCCGGACGGAGAGGCCCGAGGGGCGGGGAGGCCTTCAACGGGCGGTGAGGCCCGCGGAACCCAGCGGATCGCGGTACAGGACATCGAGCGCGACCGATCCGCCCGCCACGGCCAGCACCGAATCCGGGAAGCTGGTCGGGGCGACCGCCGACGCCCGCTCCGGGCCCACCGCCTCCCGCAGCGCTCCGAGGCAGTCCTCCCGGTACATGGCGCCGATCTCGGTGACGACGACCGTCTCCGGGTTGAGCACGTCGAGCAGCAGCCCCGCCGCCCGCCCGACCATCCGGGACCGCTCCATCAGCAGCCGTACGGCCAGCGGGTCGCCGGCGGCCGCCGCGGAGACCACGTGCATCGGGTTCGAGCTGTCTATGACACCCCGCTCCCGCGCCCGCCGGCACAGGGTCCGTTCGCTCAGCTCGGCCTGGATGCATCCCGTCCGCCCGCAGTCGCACCGCTCCGAGCCGCCGGCCAGGGGCAGATGCGCGATCGATCCGGCCTGCGAGCGCGGCCCGTAGTGCACCTGGTCATGGGTGGCGAACGCGGCATCCACGATATTGCCGGCGAAGAGATGCAACACGCTCCGGCTGCCCCGGGCCCGCCCGAACAGCCGCTCACCGTTGACCAACGCCCGCGCGTGCCCGTCCACATGGACCGGCAGCCCGGTGCGCGCCTCGATGACCTCCCGGACGGCCACGTCGCGCCAGCCCAGCAACGCGTGCTCCACGATCGTGCCGGAGTCCGGGTCGACCCAGCCGCCGGTCGCCACACCGATGCCCAGGGGGGTACGGCCGGGAGCGTCCGCGAGGAGGGCGGCGACCCCGTCGGCGGCGTTCGCCAGAACGACGTGCGGCTCGGTGCGGTCGTGCCGCAGACGCTTCTCGGCGATAACGCGTCCGCGCAGGTCCAGCAGCGCGACGGTCGTGTACGGCACGGCCACATGCACCCCGCCGACCACGAACCGGGCGCGGTCCAGGTCGATCGGGCGATGCGGCCGCCCGACCCCGCCCGACCGGTGGGGCGCGGCGGCCTCCCGGATCAGGCCCCGCTCGGTGAAACGGGCGCAGTAGTCGGTGACCGACGCGGGGGAGAGGCCGGTGAGCCGGGCGATGGTGCTGCGCGCGACCGGCCCGTGCTCCAGCACGGACCGCAGGATCACGCTGGCGCTGGTCCGGCGCCGGTCGAGGACGGGGGAGGGCGGAGACGTCGAAGGGGGTGCCACGGTACTGGCCATGGAGTTCTTCCTCGGGAGCTGGTCCGGCACTGCGCCGTCACGTACGCCTCGTCACATCGGGTGCGACGTGCGACTGGTGTGGTGTGCTCTGGTCTCGTCTCGGCGAGCCGGATCCGCTCCGCCCCGCCTCAGGACGGGCGGCGACAGACGGCAGTGCCCTGGCGTCGCAGGTCGACATAGCGACGCGACGAGAAGTTCAGGGCCTGGGGAACCATGGGGTGAAGGGTAGGGGGCGGCCCGGGAAGCCTGCCAGGTGTGCCCAAGGGCCGGACAGGCCGGGCGGGTTCCCGCTCAGCCCCACGCACCGGAACGGCCCGCTCCGGCCGGCGTCCCCCTTTGGTGACTCTCCACAGTCCCGGCTCGAACCGGCCCGTAGCGGAAACGACTTCACCTCAGTGACCAGCATCACCTTCACGCAGGTGTACCGGGCACTCTTTGTAAGGAGCCCACCAAGGTCCGGATCCGCCCTTTGTCGAGCGCTGACGGTGATCACCCGTACACCCCTGGGATAGCGTCACCGTGTCCTGACCTGTCCTCCCCCGAGCTCCGCATGAGCGAGGGGGTATCCCCTTCGCCGGAGTCCTCATGAGCACCGCTGTCGCCACGCCCTCCCGACCCGGCGAGGTCATCGCCGACCTCCTTCCGGCCTCCCGCGTCCGTGACGTCGCCCTCGT
The DNA here is from genome assembly GCF_042737005.1 of Streptomyces sp. NPDC060027. NCBI lineage: Bacteria > Bacillati > Actinomycetota > Actinomycetes > Kitasatosporales > Streptomycetaceae > Streptomyces > Streptomyces sp. NPDC060027. The sequence goes on along the minus strand of NZ_JBHWVI010000210.1, from coordinate 4,344 downwards.
GCTCGGCGGTGCCGTGCTCACCGGCCTCGCCGCCCAGATCTCGCTGCCCGTCCCGGGTTCCCCGGTGCCGGTGACCGGCCAGACCTTCGCCGCGCTGCTCGTCGGCACGGCGCTCGGCGCGGGCCGCGGCTTCCTGTCGCTCGCGGTGTACGCGCTGGTCGGCATGGCCGGCGTCCCGTGGTTCGCGGGCGGCGGCTCCGGCGCGGCGGCGCCGTCCTTCGGCTACATCCTCGGCATGCTGCTGGCGTCCACCGTCGTGGGTGCCCTGGCCCGCCGCGGCGCCGACCGTTCCGTCCTGCGCATGGCGGGCACGATGCTGCTCGGCGAGGCGATCATCTACGCGGTCGGTGTTCCCTACCTGGGCATGGCCACCGGCATGTCGGCGAGCGCGGCCCTCGCGGCGGGTCTCACCCCGTTCCTGATCGGTGACGCCCTCAAGGCCGCCCTGGCGATGGGCGTGCTCCCCACGGCATGGAAGCTCGTCGACAAGAAGTGACGGCCGCGCCGGTGATCTGACGCGAGAGGCCCGCCGGGCCGGTCTTCGACCTCGACCCGGCGGGCCTCCGCGCGTTCCCGCTCGGTGCCGTGCCCGCCCTAGGGGTGACGGCGCCGGGCGGTCAGCGTTCCCGCCGGGGCCTGCGGCCGGCCCACCACAGCCCCGCCGCTCCGGCCGAGAGCAGCGCCGCGCCCGCCATGCCGAGCGGCACGACCTCGCCTCCGCCCCCGGTCTTCGGCAGCCGGTCGCCTCCAGGTGCCACCGGCTTGTTGTCGGTGCCGAGCAGCAGTGGGGTCGCCGGGGCGTTCGGTGACGGGTTCGTCGTGCCGAACGGAACCGGTCCCTGCTGCCAGTACGTCTTCTTCCCGTCGCTCGTCTGGACCGGGAGACAGATCTTGCCGGTCTTGCTCAGATCGAACGTCGCGTCGACGTCGTACGATTTCGATTTGCCTGCCGCGAGATTTCCGGTGGAACAGATGAAACCGCTGTTCGATCCCGCGGGGAGATCCCTTTTGGCCATGGCGGTGCAGCCTTCGACGTTCTTGACCGTCAGACCGTCGAAACCGACCACCAGCAACCTGATGTTGCCGCTTTCCTTGGCCCCTTCGTTCTTTACCGTGGCGGTGATCGCCGTCTTCTGCGTACTGTTGTCGACCGAGATCTTCTCCGGCAGCAGCGTGGTCACCTCGACGCCCGTCGGCGCCTCGTCCATCGCCTTTCCGCCCTTGCCGCTCCCCGGTCCCTGGTCGTCCGCCACGGCGGTGTAGGAAAGGATCATCACGGCCGAGAAGCATGCCGTGAGCAGCGATCCCGCAATGGTCGTCGTGCGACGAGAACTCATGTTCGCCCCCCTTGGCTGCGCCTGAATTCGCAGTACTTGAAGAGGTACCACAAGATTTCTCCGCACTATGCTGGTACGGCCTGAAGTGTGACCATTGTGTTTCTGCTGTGACGGGCGATTGTGGCTGATGTTGAGGGGGTGCAGAGATTGTCGGCGAACGTACAGGGTGGTGTTCCGGGATTATTGGTGACCGGACGTTATCGGCTGGTCGAGATTATTGGTCAGGGGGGAATGGGGCGGGTGTGGCGAGCCGCCGACGAAATGCTCGACCGGCAGGTCGCGGTCAAGGAAATGCGGATAGACGGACTCGATCCCGAGGACACCCGCACGCGCCGGGAACGCACCCTGCGCGAAGCGAGGGCCACGGCCCGGATCGACCACCCCCATGTCGTCCGCATCTACGACGTCGTGGACGCGGGCGAGCGGCTGTGGATCGTCATGGAGCTCGTCACCGGCCGCTCGCTCGAACGGATCGTGGTCGAGGACGGACCGCTGGACTCGCGCGAGGCGGCCCGCGTCGGCCTCGAACTCGTCGGGGCGCTGCGTCAGGTGCACGCGCAGGGAGTGCTGCACCGGGACATCAAGCCGGGCAATGTGCTGGTCGAGCACACCGGACGGCACCGTGTCGTCCTCACCGACTTCGGCATCGCCGCGCTCCAGGACGCCGAGGCGCTCACCATGGCCGGCATGCTGGTCGGTTCCCCCGACTACATGGCCCCCGAGCGGATCTCCGGCCGCCCGCAGGGCCCGCCCTCCGACGTGTGGTCCCTCGGCGCCACGCTCTGCGCGGCCCTCGGCGGCCGCTCCCCGTTCTCCCGCTCCACCACCCTCGCGACCCTGCACGCCGTTCTCTACGAGGAGCCGGAACTTCCCGCCGGTGCGGGCGGGTTGCGGGAGATCCTGGCCGCCCTCCTGGAGAAGGACCCGTCCACACGGCCCGGTCTGGAGGAACTGGAGGCGGGACTGAGGGAGATCCTCCGTCCCCCGAGGACGAGCACCGCTCCCTTCGGACCCCCGGCAGAGGGGCCCGAGTACGACTTCCCCACCGGATTCGCGCACGGAACCGCCTACGAGCCCCCGCACCACCCCACACCGACACACGCCCCCGAGCCCGTCCCGGACCCGGGCCCCGACCCCGGGCCGGACCGCGCCCCGGGATGCGAGCCCGAACCCGCTACCGAGCTCAGCCCCGCGCACCAACCCGCCCCTCAATCCGAGCGCTTGCCGGAACGCACTCCGGATCAGGCCTGCGGCGCGGATCCCGAGCCGGCAAGCGATTCGCCCCCGGGACGCGAGGCGACCCTGGTACCCGAGCCGACCTCGGAACCCGATCAGGGCCAGCCGCCCCCCGGGCGTGACCTGCGAAAGTCGTCCACGCCGGCCTCCGGGCACGGCCTGACGGATTCGGCCACGCCCGCTCTGCTCGACGCCCAGCTCGTGCGGGCGGCGCGGCAGCCCCCGGCGGACCTTCCCGAGGCCACCCCGCCGCCGGACGAACGGCACATCGGCGCAAGTGATCCGCGCAGGCCCTCGACTCGACCCGAAGCGGAAGTCGGACCCGGACCCGGACCCGGACCCGGACCTGGACCTGGACCTGAACCTGGACCCGGAACCGGGCCTGGACCTGGACCCGAAGCCGGACCTGAACTCGGAACCGGACCCGGAGCCGAACCGGAAGCCGGGCCTGGACCCGGACTCGAACCCGGACCCGGACTCGAACCCGCCCCCGGCCCCGCCCCCGAACCCGGACCCGCCCCCGCCCCCGAACCCGAACTCGAAGCCGACCCCGAACCCGGACGCGAGCCGGAGGATCACTCCGTGCAGGACGCCGTTCCGATCCAGCGGACTCCGACCCGGAAGAGCGCGCCCGACTTCCGGAAGCGTCGAACCGCACCCGCCCCGGAGCACTCCGCGGTCCCCGGACCCGAAGCCGTCACCCGGGGCGCCGACCTGCCGGCGACGGCCAACGCCTCCACCGAGGTCCCCTCCGAACCGCGTACGGAACCCAGTTCGCCCAGTTCGCAGACTCCCTCGGAACAGCGCTCGGAGCACGGCTCGCGCCCCGTCTCCCAACTGCCCACGGCACCCGTGCCCGTGGAGACGTCACCGGGTGAACTCCCGGGCCCCGCCGTGCCGTCCGGATCCGAGGAGGGTCAGGGGTACGGCCCGTACGGCCAGGGTCGTCGGCAGGGCCACGGCGACGGTGACGACCTCGGCGCCCGGGCGGGCTCGCGACGCGACGGGCGCCGTATCGGTCTCGCCGCCGCGGTCGCGGTCGCGGCGGGAGCCGCCGCCTGGGCCGCCGTCGCCCTGACCGGCGGATCCCCCGACAGCGGCAACGGCGCCGCCCCGGGCTCGTCCGCACCGACGGCCGCCTCCACCAGCGCCTCCTCGTCCCCGGCGCCCACCGTCGAGGGCACCTCACGCCCGCCCGGCCCGCCCCCGGGAGCGCGCCGGGAGGCCGGCGGCTACGCGTGGGTGACGCCCAAGGGCTGGCGGCGCGATCTGAAGACCGGCTCCGAGGTGCACTACACCTCGCCCGACGGCGCACAGGAACTCGCGGCCAAGTCCTCCCTCGCCAAGGGGAATCTGATGGACACCTGGCGGACCTCCGAGCAGGACGCCCGCCAGGGGCGGGACTACCGGAAGATCCGGCTGGAGGAGACGACGTTCCGGGGCCGGAAGGCGATCGTCTGGGAGTACACCTTCACGCTCAAGGACGTGAGCTGGCACGCGCGACTGCTCGGCTTCGACGCCGACGGGAAGTCGTACCAGATCAACACCTGGTACCACCGGGACATCGAGGACCAGGCACTCAAGGTCTACAACCAGGTCAAGAACAGCTTCACCGTGCTGTGAGCCGGCGCCCGGCGCAGCGGCTCGGCGCAAAGACGCGAACGGCGACACGAAGGGTGGCACGAACGGCGGCACGAACGGCGGCACGAACGGCGGCGGGACAAGGAGAGGGGCCCGCGGCGATGTGCCGCGGGCCCCACCTCACTCAGGC
>NZ_JBHWVI010000209.1:0-15809 GCF_042737005.1 Streptomyces sp. NPDC060027 | reverse complement strand
GGCGTGCGCCTGTCCGTGGGGGCGATCCGCTCGGGCTTCCACAGCCCGTCGATCACCGGGTTGCCGGGCGTGGGGCGGCTCTGCGGGGAATCCGCCCGGACGCGGCACCCCGCTCGCTCGCTCGCTCGCCCGGTCGGCCGAGGACGAACGGCGGTGGACCGGTGACGCATTGCGCGACCGTCCCACCGCCGTCGGGCCGAACCCTGTCACGTCGTCGGCGTCACTGCCCGGCGAATTTCCCGCTCACCGAGTCGTACACGCCCTTGGCCACGTCACCCAGCCGCGGACCCGCCAGCCAGCCGAACTTGACCGGGCCGATCGAGGTGTTGGACACCAGCGCCGGCTTGCCGTCCGAGCCCGCGGCCACCCAGCCGCCGCCCGAGGAACCGCCGGTCATGGTGCAGCCGATCCGGTACATCGTCGGGTCGGCCTGCGCGATCGACAGCCGTCCCGGCCTGTCGGTGCACTGGAACAGCTTCTGGCCGTCGAACGGCGCCGCGGCCGGGTAGCCGGTCGCCGTGATGCTCGAGACCTTGGGCACGGCCGGAGCGTTGAAGTTAACCGGCAGCGCCGAACCCACCGTCTCCTCCAGCGACTTGCCGTCGCTGCCCTTCTCCGGCGTCACGTGCAGCACGGCGAAGTCGTACGAGGCGCCCTGGCCGCCCGTGGTGCCGCCCTGCTCGATCCACTGGTCCGAGGTCTGCGCCCAGTCGCTCCACCAGACGCCGTAAGGAGCGACCTCCTTCCGCGGGGCGCTCTCCATCTGCGCCGCCGTCTTGCCCGAGTCGTTGTACGAGGGCACGAAGGCGATGTTGCGGAACCAGCCGCCCTTCTTGCCGGCGTGCACGCAGTGGCCCGCGGTCCACACCAGGTTGGACTTGCCCGGGTGCGCCGGGTCCTCGACCACCGTCGCCGAGCAGACCATCGTGCCCTCGGGGGAGTCGAAGAACACCTTCCCCGCCTCGGGCACGTTCGCGTGGTACGCCGTGTTCACGGCCTGCGCCGTCACCGGGGCCGGCTCCGGGTCGGTGACGCCCTGGTCACCGGTGAGGTCGGCGTCGTCGACGCCCTTGTTCTTGTCCGGGTCGTCGGCGCCGCGCATCCGGTCCGGGTCCCAGAGGTCCTTGATGATCGGGTTGATGAAGTCGTCGGCCTCGCGCAGCCAGTCGTCCTTGTCCCAGTTCTTCCAGGCGCCTTTCTTCCACTTGTCGACGTCGATGCCGTGTTCTTTGAGCTTGTTCTTGATGTCGTCCGGGATCTGGATCTTCCCGTCGCCTCCCTGGGACGCGGAGGCGCTCGACTGACCGCTCGCCGTGTCGTCGCCCGAGCCGCAGGCGGTGGCGGTCAGCGTCAGGGCCACGGTGAGGCCGACGGCGGCCAGGACGGGGGACGTTCTGCGGCGCGCGCTCCTGCCTCGACGAGCGGCGAAGGGCGGGCGTATGGATCGCATGGTGTAACTCCCCCTGAGCGTATGGGAACTAGGTGGTGCGTAGGCGGGTGCCGAGCGGTTCGTTCGGTAGGACCGAACGGCACCAAAGACTATGCGGTCGCTGTGGGGGACGTCCGACGGAACGGCAACGGTTCAGCTACGGGGGGTCCGGTCGGGCAACCCGCCGGGAACCCCCTCCGGCGGTGGAGGCCCTGGCACGCTCCCGGTGCCCGGAAGCCGCATGGCGCCGTGCCCGGCACCGGCGGCCCGGCGGCCCATGCCGGCCCCGGCCCTTGACCCGTTGCGCAACCTCCCCCCCCGTGCCAGATGTGAGGACAAGGACCGGCACCGGGCCGGAGCGGCAAGGTTCCGGCGCGGCAAGGAACTTCGAATTCACCCGCTTCCCAACGCGAGCAGCGTCGTTGGTACGTACGGGGGGCCTGACGTCTGCGTTCGGAACCCCCTGCCAAGTCGCCTCTGGACAGCGGGAGGACCGGAAGTCGTGGCCGTGACCGATTCAGCGGTGGTGCCGGTGGGGGCGCCCGGGGAATCCCAGGGGGCGTGGGACAGTGGTGCCGCAGCGGCCGAGGGGGCGCGCGCGGCGCACGAGGGGATCCTGCGGCGCCAGTCGGCGCGTGAATCGGCGGCACGGACCTACGCGCGCGCCCTGCCGATCGTCCCCGTGCGGGCACGCGGGCTGACGATCGAGGGCGCCGACGGCCGCCGCTACCTCGACTGCCTCTCCGGCGCCGGGACGCTGGCCCTCGGACACAACCATCCCGTCGTCCTGGAGGCGATCAGAAAGGTCCTCGACTCGGGAGCGCCCCTTCAGGTCCTGGACCTCGCGACACCGGTCAAGGACGCCTTCACCACCGAACTCTTCCGCACGCTCCCCCCGCGCTTCGCCGAGCGCGCCCGGGTCCAGTTCTGCGGACCGGCCGGGACGGACGCCGTGGAGGCCGCGTTCAAACTGGTGCGCGCGGCCACCGGCCGCACCGGCATGCTCGCGTTCACCGGTGCCTACCACGGGATGACCGCGGGCGCGCTCGAGGCCTCCGGCGGCGCGACCGACGGACGCGTCGCGCGCCTGCCCTATCCGCAGGACTACCGCTGCCCGTTCGGTATCGGCGGCGGCCGCGGTGCCGAACTCTCCGCGCGTTGGACGGAATCCCTCCTCGACGATCCCAAGTCGGGCGTACCGCTCCCGGCGGGGATGATCCTCGAACCCGTCCAGGGCGAGGGCGGGGTCATTCCGGCACCGGACGCCTGGATGCGGCGGATGCGCGAGATCACGGAGGCCCGGTCCGTCCCGCTGATCGTGGACGAGGTGCAGACGGGAGTGGGCCGGACCGGCACTTTCTGGGCGGTGGAACACAGCGGGATCACCCCGGACGTGATGGTCCTGTCCAAGGCCATCGGCGGCAGCCTGCCGTTGGCCGTCGTCGTCTACCGCGACGAACTCGACGTCTGGCAACCCGGCGCCCACGCCGGCACGTTCCGCGGCAATCAACTGGCCATGGCCGCCGGCACGGCTACCCTCGCCCACGTCCGCGAGAACGGCCTCGCCGAACGCGCCGCCACCGTCGGGGCCCGCATGCTGACCCAACTCCGCAGCCTCGCGACGGAGTTCCCCTGCATCGGCGACGTGCGCGGCCGCGGCCTCATGATCGGCCTCGAACTCGTGGACCCCGAAGGCGCACCGAGTCCCACCCCCGACGGCCCTCGCCCCGCCGCCCCCGAACTCGCCGCGGCCGTCCAGCGAGAGTGCCTGCGCCGAGGCCTCATCGTCGAACTCGGAGGCCGCCGTTCGAGCGTCGTGCGTCTCCTTCCTCCCCTGACGATCAGCGACGAACAGACGTCCGCCGTGCTCGACCGGCTCGCGGACGCGGTGAAGGCGGTGGCACAGGGAGACCTACTCGGCAGGGACGGGGCACGGGCCACCGGCGGTCCGCGGTGACGGTCTGAACGGCACGGCAACGGCCGTACGACCTCGGGCGGAACGTGCCCCGTCCCTGCCGGGTCGGCAAAGGGCACGGCCTCGGCGAACACTCGTCGGCGATGGATCACAGCCCCAGCCGACTGCCGTCCCCACCGGTACCCCACCCGCGGTCCCCACCTGCACCCCGCCGTTCCCCCCCCACAACAACCGACCAGGAACGCCAAGAGCCCCACGCGACCCCGTACCGCCCAGGTTCGTCGCCGCGCGAGCCCGAACGACCTTCAAGGAACTATCGTGAACGCCACCCCCGCCCCCGACAGCCCTTCCGCCGCGTATGAGCGAGCGGCCCGCGGCACCTCGACCCCGCACCTGTCCGGAGCGGAGTCGGTTCCCCGGCAGAAGGAGGGGGACCGGGAGCCCGAGCGGCCGCGCGAGCCCGGCGTCGACCTGCTGGATCACCCCGACACCCGGACGGCGGCGCAGGCCGCGGCGGTCGAGAACCTGCTGCGCTGCTGGGTACGGGAGAACAACCTCTCCGCCCCCGACGACGGCACCCTTCGCATCGCGCTGCCGGCCAGCGGCGCCGCCCTGCTCGTTCCCGTCCGGCACTGGTCCGCCTCCGGCTGGCACCGCTTCGGCCTTCCCCGCCTCGCCGACGCTCCCGACGAGGCACCGGCCGCCGACGCGGTGACGGTCGCGGCCCTCTTCGCACGGCAGACGGACGCCGGAGCGCCGACCGCGGGCACGACCCTCCCGGCGCCCACCGCCGAGCGGACGGGATCCGCGCCGAGCCACCGCGAAGCCCGGCACTCGGACGACCCGGCCGGTGCGGGCGCCGACCTCGTGGGCCGCGTCGCCGACTCGGTCCGCCGCACCGCCCTGTTCATCGGGGACCGCAGGGAACACCCCGACGACACACCCGACCTGTTCCTCGCCGCGGAGCAGGCCCTCCTCCTCGGCCACCCGCTGCACCCGACACCGAAGGGACGCGACGGCCTCTCCGAGACCGAAGGGCGGCTCTACTCACCCGAGTTGCGCGGCTCCTTCCCCCTGCACTGGATGGCGGTCGCCCCCTCGGTGCTCGCGGCCGACTCGGCGTGGACGGAGCGCGGCCGCCCCGTAACGGCGGAGCAGCTGACGACGCGGCTGGCCGGTACCGACCTGACGCTCCCCGACGGCTACGCCGCCGCACTGCCGCTGCACCCCTGGCAGATGCGCGAGATCCGGCACCGCCGTGACACCGCGGAACTGCTGGACGCCGGGCTGCTCCAGGACCTCGGTCCGCGGGGTACGGCGTGGCACCCCACCTCCTCCGTCCGCACCGTCTACCGCACCGGCGCCCCCGCGATGCTGAAGCTGTCGCTGGGCCTGCGCATCACCAACTCCCGTCGTGAGAACCTCCGCAAGGAACTCCACCGGGGCGTGGAGGTCCACCGTCTGCTGCGCGGCGGCCTGTTCAAGCACTGGCAGGCCGTCCACCCCGGCTTCGACATCGTCCGCGACCCGGCCTGGCTCGCCGTCGACGGCGCGGACGGCAACCCGATTCCCGGGCTCGACGTGATGATCCGCCACAACCCGTTCGGCCCGACGGACGACGTCGGCTGCGTCGCGGGACTGGTCTCACCACGCCCGCACCTCCGACCCGGCACGCTCGACCCGGCAGAGCGCGGTCCGCGCATGCGGTCCCGGCTCAGCGAGGTCGTCACACGCCTCGCCGGCCGCACCGGACGCCCGCGCGGCGCCGTCGCCGCCGAGTGGTTCCTGCGCTACCTCGAACACGTCGTACGCCCCGTGCTCTGGCTGGACAGCGAGGCGGGCATCGCGCTGGAGGCCCACCAGCAGAACACCCTGCTCCTGCTGGACGCGGAAGGCTGGCCCACGGGCGGCCGCTACCGGGACAACCAGGGCTACTACTTCCGCGAGTCCCGGCGCGCGGAACTCGACACCCGGCTCCCCGGCATCGGGACGCACAGCGACACCTTCGTCTCCGACGAGGTCACCGACGAACGCTTCGCCTACTACCTCGGCATCAACAACGTGCTCGGCCTCATCGGTGCGTTCGGCTCCCAACAGCTCGCCGACGAGAGGCTGTTGCTCGCCGCGTTCCGGCGCTTCCTCACCGACGTCGTCACCGGCCCGTCCCGACTGCGGACGCCGCTGCCCGCACTCCTGCTCGACTCACCCGTCCTGCGCTGCAAGGCCAACCTGCTGACCCGGCTGCACGGCCTCGACGAACTCGTCGGTCCGGTCGACACCCAGTCCGTCTACGTCACCATCTCCAACCCCCTTCATTCCTGAGGAACATGACCCACCCCGCCTTCTGAGAGGAGCGTCGTCGTGTCTCCCACCGACGCGAGCACCGACGCCGGCACCGCACGCGCCACCCGACCCGACCCCGGAGCCGCCCCCGGTCCCGGATCCGTCGCGGACCCCGGTTCGGACCCAGGCGCCGGCACGGACAGCGAGGACACGCTCGACCTGCGCCTCCCCGATGAGCTGATCGCCCTGTTCGCCGGGGACTCCGCGGACGGCGGGGACAACGAGGCTCGGGACGGGATCGTCGGCGGGGACGACCTTCTCGACCGTGTCGGCGGCTGGGGGCCGACCGCGACACCCGCGGGCGTCTTTCATCTCGTCCCCGCGCGCACCGAGCGCGACCTCCCGCTCATCACGCGCTGGATGAACGACCCCGCCGTCGCGGCGTTCTGGGAACTGGCGGGATCCGAGTCCGTCGTCGAGGAGCATCTGCGCCGGCAGATCGACGGCGACGGACGCAGCGTTCCCTGCCTCGGGACGCTGGACGGCACCCCGATGAGCTACTGGGAGATCTACCGCGCGGATCTTGATCCCCTGGCACGCCACTACCCCGCCCGACCGCACGACACCGGAATCCACCTCCTCATCGGCGGTGTCGCCAACCGCGGGCACGGGCTCGGCTCCACCTTGCTCAGAGCCGTCGCCGACCACGTTCTGGAAAAGCGCCCCTCATGTGCTCGTGTCGTCGCGGAACCCGATCTTCGCAACACCCCCTCCGTGTCCGCGTTCCTCAGCGCCGGCTTCCGGTTCTCCGCCGAGGTCGATCTGCCCGACAAGCGCGCAGCCCTCATGATCCGGGACCGGGCCCTGCGCGATCTGTCGTAGAGCCGTCACTCTTGGTACACCGCTCGTCCCGATTCGGTTCCCTGTCGAGGAGTTCCCGTGTCGAATCCATCCGCCACCCCGGCCGCCGGAGAGACGCCCGCCCTCTACGACCCACCCGAGCTGCGCGCGGAACACTGGGAGAAGGCCGGCCGCCGCCTGCTCGCGAAGATGATCGGCGAGTTCGCGTACGAGGGGATCATCGAGCCGGAGCCGGAGCCGGAGCCGGAGCCGGAGCCGGAGCCGGAGCCGGAGCCGGAGCCGGAGCCGGAGCCGGAGCCGGAGCCGGAGCCGGAGCCGGAGCACCCGTCCTCCGTCCCGCGCGCGGCTCCCACCGGCACCCGTAGCGCGCCGTACGGACTCCGGCTCGACGCGGGCGGCATGCTGTCGTTCCGCGCCCGCCGTACCGCGTACGGCAGTTGGCGGGTGGACCCCGACTCCCTCGCCCTCAGGGACGGGGACGCGGAACGCCGGCCCTTCAGCGACCCCGTCGGCTTCCTCACGCGCGCCCGCGGCACGCTGGGGCTCGACGGGGCGACGCTCGGGCACGGCATCCGTGAGCTGAGTACGACGCTCGCCGCGGATGCCCGCCTCGACCACGAAGCCCTCACGGCCGCCGAGCTCGCCGACCTGGGATACGCGGAACTGGAGGGCCACCAGACCGGCCACCCGTGGATCGTCCTCAACAAGGGCCGCATCGGCTTCTCCGCGCGGGACGCCGGGCACTGGGCACCGGAGGCCCGCAGAGCGACACCCCTTCCGTGGATCGCGGTGCACACCGGGCTCGCCACCTACCGCGGTGTCGGCGGCCTCGACACGGCGGACCGCCTGTACGCGTGCGAACTGGACCCCGCCACACGAGAGTCCTTCGACGCGGTGCTCCGCGCGCGCGGGCTCGACCCGGAGTCGTACCTCTATCTGCCCGTGCACCCCTGGCAGTGGGACGACGTCGTCCTGCCCCTCTTCGCCCCTCACATCGCCACGGACGCGATCGTGCCGCTGCACTCGGACGGCGATCTGCGACTGGCTCAGCAGTCCGTCCGTACGTTCGTCAACGTGTCGCGTCCGGAACGGCACACCGTGAAACTGCCGCTGTCCGTCCTCAACACCCTGGTGTGGCGCGGCCTTCCGACCCAGCGCACGCTCGCCGCGCCCGCCGTCACCACCTGGCTGCGCTCCCTGCGCGAGGCCGACCCGTTCCTGCGGGACACCTGCGGAGTGATCCTGCTCGGCGAGGTCGCCTCCGTGACCGTGGGACATCCCGTGTACGACGCGCTCCCCGAGGTGCCCTATCAATACAGGGAACTGCTCGGGGCGATCTGGCGCGAGCCGGTCTCGCGCCACCTTGCACCCGGCGAACGCGCCCGCACCCTGGCAGCCCTGCTGCACACCGACCTGGCGGGCCGCTCCTTCACCGCCCAACTGGTGGCCCGCTCCGGACTCGCCCCGAGGGCCTGGCTGCGCCGTCTCTTCGCCGTGCTCCTGCCACCGCTGCTGCACTTCGTCTATCGGTACGGCACTGTCTTCAGCCCTCATGGCGAGAACGCGATCGTCGTCTTCGACGACCACGACGTCCCCGTGCGGCTCGCGGTGAAGGACTTCGTCGACGACATCAATGTGAGCGCGGAACCACTGCCCGAGCACGCCTCCATGCCGCACGAGGTGCGGCGGGTGCTGCTCACCGAGCCGCCGGCCTTCCTGATCCAGTTCATCCACTCCGCGCTCTTCGTCGGAGTGTTCCGCTACCTCGCGCCGCTCTGCGAGGAGCACCTGGGTGTTCCCGAGGATGAATTCTGGTCCCTCGTACAAGGGGAGATCATCCGCCACCAGACACGTTTCCCCGAGCTCAAGGACCGTCACGAGATGTTCGACCTGCTCACCCCGCGTATCGAGCGGCTGTGCCTGAACCGCAACCGACTGCACCTGGACGGTTACCGCGATCGCCCGGCGCGCCCGCACGCCGCCGTCCACGGCACCGTCCCGAACCCCCTTCACCAGCCATGACGGCCCGCCCCGCACGCGGCGTGATCACGCCTTCGGTTCCGGCCTTGATCGCTCGGTTGTCAGTGGCGCCCCGTAGGCTGGCAGCGCTATGACGAAGCCCTCACTCCCCGAACTCCTGCATGCTGCCGTCACCGCCGTCGGCGGTACGGAGCGCCCTGGCCAGGTGACCATGGCCGAAGCGGTCGCCGGTGCCATCGACGACAGTTCCCACCTGCTGGTCCAGGCGGGCACCGGTACCGGAAAGTCGCTCGGCTACCTGGTGCCCGCGCTCGCGCACGGGGAGCGGGTGGTCGTCGCGACCGCCACCCTGGCGCTCCAGCGGCAGCTCGTGGAGCGGGACCTGCCGCGCACCGTCGACGCGCTGCACCCCCTGCTGCGCCGCCGCCCCGAGTTCGCGATGCTGAAGGGCCGGTCGAACTACCTGTGCCTGCACCGCCTGCACGAGGGCGTGCCGCAGGACGAGGAGGAGGGACTCTTCGACCAGTTCGAGGCGGCCGCGCCCACCAGCAAGCTGGGCCAGGACCTGGTGCGGCTGCGCGACTGGTCGGACGAGACCGAGACCGGTGACCGGGACGACCTCACACCCGGTGTCTCCGACCGGGCCTGGGGTCAGGTGTCGGTGTCGTCCCGGGAGTGTCTCGGCGCCACCAAGTGCGCCTACGGAGCGGAGTGCTTCGCCGAGATGGCCCGCGAGCGAGCCAAGCTCGCGGAGGTCGTCGTCACCAATCACGCGCTGCTCGCGATCGACGCCATCGAGGGCGCGCCGGTCCTCCCGCAGCACGAGGTGCTGATCGTCGACGAGGCGCACGAGCTGGTCTCCAGGGTCACCGGTGTCGCCACCGGCGAGCTCACGCCCGGACAGGTCAACCGCGCCGTGCGCCGCGCCGCGAAGCTCGCCAACGAGAAGGCCGCCGATCAGCTCCAGACCGCCGCCGAGGGCTTCGAGCGCCTGATGGAGCTGGCTCTGCCGGGACGCCTGGAGGAGATCCCCGAGGATCTGGGGTACGCGCTGATGGCCCTGCGCGACGCCGCCCGCACGGTGATCACGGCCATCGGCTCCACCCGCGACAAGTCCGTCCAGGACGAGGACGCGGTGCGCAAGCAGGCGCTGGCGTCCGTCGAAGCCGTGCACGCCGTGGCGGAGCGCATCGCCAACGGCTCGGAATGGGACGTCGTCTGGTACGAGCGGCACGACCGCTTCGGAGCCTCGCTCCGGGTCGCTCCGATGAACGTGTCGGGGCTCCTCAGGGAGAAGCTGTTCGCCGACCGCTCGGTCGTCCTGACCTCCGCGACCCTCAAGCTCGGCGGCGACTTCAACGGCGTGGGAGCGTCGATGGGGCTCGCCCCGGAGGGCACGGAAGGAGAGGACCTTCCCCAGTGGAAGGGCGTCGACGTCGGTTCGCCCTTCGACTACCCCAAGCAGGGCATCCTGTACGTCGCCAAGCATCTGTCGCGCCCCGCCCGGGACGCCGACCGCGGCGACATGCTCGACGAGCTCACCGAGCTGATCCAGGCCGCCGGCGGTCGTACGCTCGGCCTGTTCTCCTCGATGCGCGCGGCTCAGCTCGCGGCCGAGGAGCTGCGGACCCGCCTCCCCGAGTACCCGATCCTGCTCCAGGGCGAGGAGACGCTCGGCGAGCTGATCAAGAACTTCGCGGCCGACCCGAAGACCTGCCTCTTCGGCACGCTGTCGCTCTGGCAGGGCGTGGACGTGCCGGGCACCAGCTGTCAGCTGGTCGTCATGGACAAGATCCCCTTCCCCCGCCCCGACGACCCGCTCATGAGCGCCCGCCAGAAGGCGGTCGAGGACAACGGGGGCAATGGCTTCATGGCCGTCGCCGCCACCCACGCCGCGCTCCTCATGGCCCAGGGCGCCGGCCGCCTCGTACGCGCTTCCGGGGACCGGGGTGTGGTCGCCGTGCTGGACCAGCGTCTGGCCACGGCTCGTTACGGCAGCTATCTGAAGGCCTCGCTGCCCGACTTCTGGTACACCACGGACCGCAATCAGGTCCGTCGATCCCTTGCCGCGATCGACGAGAAGGCGAGGGCGGTCGAGGAGATGGCAGCCAAGGCCGACGAGTCGGCGGCCGAGGCGGAGGACGCGTAGCGGCCTGAGCCCGGTCGGGGGCGGCGCATGGAGGGGGCCTCAGGGTCGACGTGATCTCTGGGTCCTTCGTCCGTGAGGTCCGTGGGAACGCTCGACCACGTGCCCAAGGGGTTCGTGGTCCGGCCGGAGCCACCGGCCGGGAACGCACAGGACCCCGGAACCGGCGCAGTTGGTTCCGGGGCCCGGTCAGGGGCGGGGGCGGAGGTCCGCCCGTCGCGGTGTCACACCCGACGCAGCACAGCCACTACCTTGCCGAGGATGGTCGCCTCGTCACCGGGGATCGGCTGGTACGCGGAGTTGTGCGGCAGCAGCCACACGTGCCCGTCCTCGCGCTTGAAGCGCTTCACCGTGGCTTCGCCGTCGAGCATCGCGGCGACGATGTCGCCGTTCTCGGCGACCGGCTGGCGGCGGACCGTCACCCAGTCCCCGTCACAGATGGCGGCCTCGATCATCGAGTCACCGACCACCTTCAGGACGAACAGCTCTCCGTCGCCGACCAACTGGCGGGGGAGAGGGAAAACGTCCTCGACCGATTCCTCGGCGAGGATCGGGCCACCGGCGGCGATCCGGCCGACGAGCGGCACATAGGACGCGGCCGGCTTGCCCGCTGTGTCCGTGGGCTGCACCGACGACTGGTCGGAGCCCCGCACCTCGTACGCGCGCGGGCGGTGCGGGTCTCGGCGCAGGAAGCCCTTGCGCTCCAGGGCCATGAGCTGATGCGCGACCGAGGAGGTGCTGGAAAGGCCGACGGCCTGACCGATCTCCCGCATCGACGGCGGGTAGCCGCGCCGCTGCACGGAGTCCCGGATCACCTCGATCACCCGGCGCTGCCGGTCCGTGAGTCCCGAGCTGTCGGCCCGGATGCCTGGAGGTCGACCAGGCAGTGAGCGCTTGGGCCCCTCATGATTCGCGGCTTCGTTCATCGCATGCACCGGCTCGAGTCGGCCCTGGGAGCGCTCCTGGGCAGTGATGGTGGCGCTGTCTGCGGTGGTGGTCACGTCGGCCCCTCTCGATGGTCTCCCTGCTGGACAACGGTAGTTGCTTTCGAAAGGTTGCGCCAAACACACGTTCGAGTGAAAAAACGTGGATTGCCTGTCGCGATCATGTGTCTGGGTGTATGGCTGGCAACGTGCCTCGCGGACAAAAGGGCTTATTGCTGTACCCTTCACCGCCGGAGGCGGCAGCCGTGCCGACCGACCTGGGCCGCCGTCCAGTCTGCCATTCGATGGCCGACCGGCCGGGAAGCGGCCCCCTTCCGTGCGTCGCCCACGCTATCCCCGCGTGTCCGGGATGGGTATGCCTGTGCGGCACGTGCCCTTACGTGTACGACACGCGGGTCGTGGGCGAATTCGCGAGCCAAGCCCCACATCTAGTGGTTGGATTGCGACGGCATCCCAGAAGTTGTGGTCCCCCGGTCTTCGGACCCTCGGGTATCGCCTATGCTTGAGGCTGCTTCGAGGGGCCCGGGAGGTCCCGAGAGGTCTCTGAGTCGTGCTGTGAAGGAGGGTTGGAGCCATGCACTGCCCCTTCTGCAGGCACCCCGACAGCCGCGTCGTCGACAGCCGTACGACCGATGACGGCACATCGATCCGCAGGCGCCGCCAGTGCCCCGACTGCTCCCGTCGTTTCACGACCGTGGAGACGTGCTCGCTGATGGTGGTGAAGCGCTCCGGTGTGACCGAGCCCTTCAGCCGGATCAAGGTCATCAACGGCGTGCGCAAGGCATGCCAGGGGCGGCCGGTCACCGAGGACGCGCTCGCCCAGCTCGGCCAGCGGGTCGAAGAGGCCGTGCGAGCCACCGGAAGCGCCGAACTGACCACCCATGACGTGGGGCTGGCCATACTCGGACCCTTGCAGGAACTCGACCTCGTGGCCTACATGAGGTTCGCGTCCGTGTATCGGGCCTTCGACTCGCTCGACGACTTCGAAGCCGCCATCGCGGAACTCAGGCAGGTGAATCAGCGCCCCGCCGCGGACGACGACGACCCGGACGTGGAGCGCCAGGAGACCGATCGCGGGCCCGACGGAACCTTGGAGGTTCCCGTGCCCGCCACCGCCGCCGACTGACCGCGGGCCGGCCCCTCCGGGGCGTCCGGCCCCGCCCACGGCGGCGACCACAGACTTGCTGCGAAAGGCCGTACCAGCGCCACGCGCAGCATCAGACACAGACCGTGCCACGGGAAGTTCGCGGCACTTCAGCGCGTTTTAGCCTGTTACAGGGAGGCGGCAATGACAGAGACGGCGAGCGGTCCGGCACGAGGTTCCCGCGCAAAGAGCGGAGCCAAGGCCAGCAAGGGACTGCGCATCGAGCGCATTCACACCACCCCCGGCGTGCACCCGTACGACGAGGTGGAGTGGGAGCGCCGTGACGTCGTCATGACCAACTGGCGCGACGGCTCGGTCAACTTCGAGCAGCGTGGCGTCGAGTTCCCCGGCTTCTGGTCGGTGAACGCGGTCAACATCGTCACCAGCAAGTACTTCCGCGGTGCAGTGGGCACCCCGCAGCGCGAGGTGAGCCTCAAGCAGCTCATCGACCGCATCGTGAAGACGTACCGGAAGGCCGGCGAGGACTTCAAGTACTTCTCCTCGCCCGCCGACGCCGAGATCTTCGAGCACGAGCTGGCCTACGCCCTCCTGCACCAGATCTTCAGCTTCAACAGCCCCGTCTGGTTCAACGTCGGGACGCCGCAGCCCCAGCAGGTCTCCGCCTGCTTCATCCTGGCCGTCGACGACTCCATGGAGTCGATCCTCGACTGGTACAAGGAAGAGGGCATGATCTTCAAGGGCGGCTCCGGTGCCGGCCTGAACCTCTCCCGCATCCGCTCCTCCAAGGAGCTCCTCTCCTCGGGCGGCAACGCCTCGGGTCCCGTCTCCTTCATGCGCGGTGCCGACGCCTCCGCAGGAACGATCAAGTCGGGCGGCGCCACCCGCCGCGCGGCCAAGATGGTCATCCTCGACGTCGACCACCCCGACATCGAGGACTTCATCGAGACCAAGGTCAAGGAGGAGGAGAAGATCCGCGCCCTCCGTGACGCGGGCTTCGACATGGACCTGGGCGGCGACGACATCACGTCCGTCCAGTACCAGAACGCCAACAACTCGGTCCGCGTGAACGACACGTTCATGAAGGCGGTCGAGGAGGGCGGCAAGTTCGGTCTCACCTCGCGCATGACCGGCGAGGTCATCGAGGAGGTCGACGCCAAGTCCCTCTTCCGCAAGATGGCCGAGGCCGCCTGGGCCTGCGCCGACCCGGGCATCCAGTACGACGACACGATCAACAACTGGCACACGTGCCCGGAGTCCGGCCGTATCAACGGCTCGAACCCGTGCAGCGAGTACATGCACCTGGACAACACGTCCTGCAACCTCGCCTCGCTGAACCTGATGAAGTTCCTCAAGGACGACGGCAAGGGCCGCCAGTCCTTCGAGATCGAGCGCTTCGCCCAGGTCGTCGAGCTGGTCATCACCGCGATGGACATCTCCATCTGCTTCGCCGACTTCCCGACGGAGAAGATCGGCGAGAACACCCGCGCCTTCCGCCAGCTGGGCATCGGCTACGCCAACCTCGGCGCCCTGCTGATGGCGACCGGCCACGCGTACGACTCCGACGGCGGCCGCGCGCTCGCCGGCGCCATCACCTCCCTGATGACGGGTACGTCGTACAAGCGTTCCGCCGAGCTCGCCGCGGTCGTCGGCCCGTACGACGGCTACGCCCGCAACGCGCAGCCCCACCAGCGCGTCATGAAGCAGCACGCCGACGCCAACACCACGGCCGTCCGCGTGGACGACCTGGACACCCCCATCTGGGCCGCCGCCACGGAGGCCTGGCAGGACGTGGTCCGCCTCGGCGAGAAGAACGGCTTCCGCAACGCGCAGGCGTCCGTCATCGCCCCGACCGGCACCATCGGTCTCGCGATGTCCTGCGACACCACCGGTCTTGAGCCCGACCTCGCGCTGGTCAAGTTCAAGAAGCTGGTCGGCGGCGGCTCGATGCAGATCGTCAACGGCACCGTGCCGCAGGCCCTGCGCCGCCTGGGTTACCAGGAGGAGCAGATCGAGGCGGTCGTCGCCCACATCGCCGAGAACGGCAATGTCGTCGACGCCCCGAGCCTCAAGCACGAGCACTACGAGGTCTTCGACTGCGCCATGGGCGAGCGCTCCATCTCCGCGATGGGTCACGTCCGCATGATGGCCGCGATCCAGCCGTGGATCTCCGGCGCGCTCTCCAAGACGGTCAACCTGCCGGAGACGGCGACCGTCGAGGACGTCGAAGAGGTCTACTTCGAGGCGTGGAAGATGGGCGTCAAGGCGCTCGCGATCTACCGCGACAACTGCAAGGTCGGCCAGCCCCTCTCCGCGAAGACCAAGGAGAAGGAGAAGACCGAGGTCACGGCGAAGGCCGAGGACACCATCCGTACCGCGGTCGAGAAGGTCGTCGAGTACCGTCCGGTCCGCAAGCGCCTCCCCAAGGGCCGTCCCGGCATCACCACCTCCTTCACGGTGGGCGGCGCCGAGGGTTACATGACCGCCAACTCCTACCCGGACGACGGTCTCGGCGAGGTCTTCCTGAAGATGTCGAAGCAGGGCTCCACCCTCGCGGGCATGATGGACGCCTTCTCGATCGCCGTCTCGGTCGGTCTGCAGTACGGCGTTCCCCTGGAGACGTACGTCTCGAAGTTCACCAACATGCGCTTCGAGCCGGCCGGCATGACGGACGACCCGGACGTGCGGATGGCGCAGTCGATCGTCGACTACATCTTCCGCCGCCTGGCGCTGGACTTCCTGCCCTTCGAGACGCGCTCCGCCCTCGGCATCCACTCCGCCGAGGAGCGCCAGCGTCACCTGGAGACGGGCTCCTACGAGCCCTCCGACGACGAGGTCGACGTCGAGGGTCTGGCCCAGTCCGCGCCCCGCGCGCAGGAGCTGAAGGCCGTCGCCGCCCCCAAGATCGAGGCCGTGCCGGCCGAGCCCGCCCCGAGGCAGGTCCACACCAGCGCCGAGCTGGTGGAGATGCAGCTGGGCATCCAGGCCGACGCCCCGCTGTGCTTCTCCTGCGGCACGAAGATGCAGCGGGCCGGTTCCTGCTACATCTGCGAGGGTTGCGGTTCGACGAGCGGTTGCAGCTGACGCCGAGCGCCTGTCGGGCGTGACATAGCTGGTCAGGGCGGTGCGGTCGATCTTCGACCGCACCG
>NZ_JBHWVI010000208.1:0-16098 GCF_042737005.1 Streptomyces sp. NPDC060027 | reverse complement strand
CAGTGCCACGGCCGTCCCCTCGCGGCGCGCGGTGGAGAACCCTCAGGGACCGTCCGGGTCCGCCCGGTTCAGCGCCGGACGCGGGGGCGGGCCCGCCGTCATCAGACTGTCCGCGGCCGAGGTGTCCGTCACCAGGCTGGTGACCAGCCCGGACCGCAGCACCGCGTCGATGGCGGCCGCCTTGCGCTGTCCGCCCGCGATCGCGACGACCTCGGGGATACGGCGCAGCCGGTCTGCCTCGACCGTGATGCAGCGTTCGCCCAGGTCACGCCCGACCCGCCGGCCCTCGGCGTCGAAGAGGTGCGCGGACATCTCGGCGGCGACACCGAGGGACGCGTAGTGCGAGCGCTCCTCGTCGCTGAGCATGTCGTGCACCGTGGAGATGCCCGGCTCCCAGGAGCCGATGGAGACGCAGGCGACCGTGACCTTGTCGAAGTACTCGAAGGCACGGGCGATCCCCGTCTGGTTGCGCAGCGCCGCCGCGGTGGCCGCGTCGGGCAGCAGCATCGGCGCGTAGATGGGGTGGGCGTCGCCGCCCGACACCTGCGCGGCGCGCCGGACGGCCTCGACGGAGCCGCGCTCGGCGGTCCCGGCGTCGTACACGCCCGTCAGCTGCACCACGGTGCACGGCGGGAGCCGGTCCAGGGCCGCCGCCATGTGGATCGTGGAGCGGCCCCAGGCGAGGCCGAGCACATCACCCTCGTTGACGAGTTCGCCGAGCAGGTCGGCGGCCACCTCACCGAGGTTCTCCGGGTCGGGCGACTCCTCGGCATCGGCCGGGGACTCGACGACCACGGCATGCCGCAGGCCGTAGCGGGCGCGCAGCGCGTCCGAGCGCTCCGCGTCCAGCTCTGCGGGGACGCGGATCTCGATCCTCACGAGATCCCGTTCGAGCGCGGTCTCCAGGACCCGGGCCACCTTGAAGCGGCTGACGCCGAACTCCTCGGCGATCTGGATCTTGGATTTGCCCTCGAGGTAGAAGCGGCGGGCCATGGCCGCCGCCTGCACCAGCTCAGCGGGTCCCATCCGCATGGCTGACCGGCCCGCCGACATACCCGACACGGCGATCTCCTTCACTTCTGTTCACACTCTGGATTCGCCGTTCATCCTTGCAGATCCGGCGTACTCGGTTCGCCCTGATGGGCGGCGTTCACGTTCCCTTGGCTCAGTGGTCGCACGCCCACGATGCATGGGCCGTCGCCTCCTGAGCCTGGGTGCGCAGTGCACGTACCGCCTGCGCCGGGTCCGCCGCCCCGTACACCGCCGAACCGGCGACGAACACGTCGGCGCCCGCCTCCGCGCACCGCTCGATGGTCGAGGCCGAGACACCGCCGTCGACCTGGAGCCACAGTTCCAGTCCGTGCTTGCTGATCAACTCGCGCGTGCGGCGGATCTTCGGGAGCATGATGTCAAGAAAGGCCTGACCCCCGAATCCGGGTTCGACCGTCATGATCAGCAACATGTCGAGCTCGGGCAGCAGATCCTCGTACGGCTCGATGGGGGTCGCGGGCTTGAGCGCCATGGAGGCGCGGGCGCCCTTGGCCCGGATCTCCCGGGCCAGCCGGACGGGCGCGGCAGTCCCTTCCACGTGGAAGGTGACGGAGCCGGCACCCGCTTCCACGTACTGGGGCGCCCACCGATCGGCGTCCTCGATCATCAGATGGCAGTCCAGCGGAGTGTCCGTCGCACGGGCCAAAGACTCTACGACCGGCACCCCGAGGGTGAGGTTCGGTACGAAATGGTTGTCCATGACGTCGACATGGAGCCAGTCCGCGCCCTGCACCGCCTGTGCCTCCTCGGCAAGACGGGCGAAGTCGGCGGACAGGATGCTGGGGTTGATCTGCACGGCCATGCCCCAAGACTGCCATGTCCCGGGCCGGTTGCTCTCCTCGGTCCGGACCTGGGTTGTTCCGCGGATGTCGGACGGCGGTCCGGCATGCCATGCTGGGCGGCCCAGCGGCTCTGCGTCCGACCACGGGGGTGGGCATGAAGCGGCTCGACGGCTGGAAGCGGGCGGCCATCGGGGTGGTGTGCGGACGGCGGTCCAAGTGGCTGGTCCTGGTCCTGTGGCTGCTGGTCCTCGTCTTCGTGGCGCCCCTCGGAATGAAGCTCAGCGACGCCCAGGACAACGATGCGCAGTCCTGGCTGCCGGGCTCGGCCGAGTCCACCCAAGTCCTCGACATCTCCGAGGAGTTCCGGCCCGAGCAGATTCCGGCGGTCGTCGTCTACGCGCGCCCGGACGGCCTGACGGCGCAGGACCGCCGGCAGATCGCCGAGGACGCCCAGCAGATGAAGGCGCTGCGGGACCACGGCATCCGGGGTGCGGAGACCCGGGGACCGGTCTTCGACCGGCAGGCAGACCCCCGCGCGGCACAGATCTACGTCCCCATCACGATGGACGCCTCCGGCTGGCAGCGGATCGCCCCCGCCGTCGACTCCATCCATGACCGGGTGGGCAACGGCGGCGACGGGCTCTCCGTGCACATCACCGGGCCCGGCGGTATCGCCGCCGACTCCTCCGAGGCCTTCGAGGGCATCGACTCGACGCTGCTCTACGCCGCGATGGCCGTCGTCATCGTGATGCTTCTGATCACCTTCCGCAGCCCGATCCTGCTGTTCGTCCCGCTGCTCGGCGTGGTCGTCGCCCTGTTCACGGCCCAGGCGCTGATCTACCTGCTGGCGAGACACGCCGGTCTGACGGTCAACGGCCAGAGCGCGGGCATTCTCACCGTGCTCGTGTTCGGGGCGGGCACCGACTACGCGCTGCTGCTGGTCGCCCGCTACCGCGAGGAGCTGCGCCGCCACGAGGACCGCCATGAGGCGATGACGCTCGCCATGAACCGGGCGGGTCCGGCGATCCTGGCCTCGGGCGCGACGGTCGTGCTGAGCATGCTGGTGCTGCTGGTCGCCGAGATGAACTCGACGCGGGGCCTCGGCCCGGTCGCCGCAATCGGTGTGGGCGTCGGCCTGCTCGCCATGCTCACGCTCTTCCCGGCGCTGCTGCTGGTCTTCGGGCGCTGGATCTTCTGGCCCTCCGTTCCGCACCTCGGCTCGCCCGATCCGACCAGGAGCGGCGTCTGGGCGCGCATGGGCCACCGGATCGCCCGCCGCCCCCGGACGACCTGGGTCGCCACGGCACTGGCGCTGGCGGTGCTGTCCCTCGGCCTGATCCAGCTGCGGGCCGCGGGCATCTCCAACGCCGACGCGTTCACCGGGAAACCGGACTCGATCGTCGGCCAGGAGGTGTCGGCGCGCTACTTCCCAGCGGGCGCCGGCGATCCCCTGGTGATCGTCTCCGACACGGCCCAGGCCGAGCGGGTCGGCCGTGCCGTCGCGGCGGATCCGGGCGTGGTGCCGACCAGCATCGGTGTGCCACCGGGTACCGCGCCCGAACGCGACGGCCGGGTGCTGTTCGAGGCGACCGCGCGCGCCCCGGCCGACAGCGAGGCGGCCAAGGCCACCGTCGACCGGGTGCGCGACGCGGTGCACGCGATACCCGACGCCGACGCGAAGGTGGGCGGCGGCACGGCGGCCCTGCTGGACATGGAGGACGCCCAGACGCACGACAACTATCTGGTCATCCCGCTCGTCCTGCTGGTGGTCCTGCTGGTCCTGAGCATCCTGCTGCGCGCTCTGATCGCTCCGCTCCTGCTGATCGGGACGGTGGTGCTGTCGCTGGCCACCGCCCTCGGCGTCAGCGCGCTGGCCTTCCGGCACGTCTTCGACTACGCGGGCGAGGACGTGGCCTTCCCGCTGTTCGTCTTCGTGTTCCTGGTGGCCTTGGGGATCGACTACAACATCTTCCTGACCACCCGCATCCGCGAGGAGGCGGGCCGCCAGGGCACCCGCGCCGGTGTGGTGACGGGGCTCGCCACCACCGGGGCGGTGATCACCTCGGCCGGTCTCGTCCTCGCGGGCACCTTCGCGGCGCTCGGCACCCTGCCGATCGTGGGCTTCGCGGAGATCGGCTTCGCGGTCGCCCTCGGCGTGCTCCTGGACACCTTCGTGGTGCGCTCGGTGCTGGTCACCTCGCTCTTCCTCGACGTGGGCCCGAAGGTGTGGTGGCCGCACCGGCTCGCACGCGAGGACGGCACGGCGCGACCCGCCGACGCGGGGAAACCGGAGGCGTCCGGAACACCCGGCGGGCCGGCAGCACCCGGGACGCCGGGAGCACCTGGGACGCCGGGCGAGCCCGGGACATCCGAGGAGACCGGGTCGTCCGAGGAGCCCGATGCTTCCAGCGGGACCGGAGAACCGGCGAAACCCTCCCCGCCGCCCGACTGACCGGTTCCCTGCCGACCAGTTGCCGACCGACCAGTTCCCGACCGACCGGCCCTCCGGACGGACCGACTCGCCGTCCGGAGGGCCGGTCGGTCAGGCGGTTCTGCGGATGAGCGCCAGATACATCGCGTCCGTCCCGTGCAGATGCGGCCACAGCTGTACGTCGGGACCGTCCCCCAGAGCCGGCACGCCGGGCAGCAGCGGACGGGCGTCGAGCAGCTCGGCGGAGCCGCCCTCGAAGTGCTTGAGGACGTCGTCGACGACCGCGCGGGTCTCGGCGAGGTGCGGCGAACAGGTCGCGTACCCGACGACGCCGCCGACCCGCACCGAGTCGAGCGCCGTGCGCAGCAGCCCGCGCTGGAGCGGGGCGAAGCCGTCGAGGTCCTCGGGGCGACGCCGCCAGCGCGCCTCGGGACGGCGGCGCAGTGCGCCCAGGCCCGTGCAGGGCACGTCCATGAGCACCCGGTCGAAGGTGCCGGGCCGCCACGGCGGGCGGGTGCCGTCGGCGGCGATGACCTGGTAGGGGCCGGGGTTCCCGGCGAGCGTCTTGGCGACGAGCCCGGCCCGGTGCGGCTGCTTCTCGGAGGCGAGCAGTGTCGCGCCCCGCTGGGCGGCGAGGCCGGCCAGCATCGCGGCCTTGCCGCCGGGTCCGGCGCAACCGTCCAGCCAGGCCCGGTCGGGCCCGTCGAGCGGCGCGTTGGCCAGGGCGATCGCGACCAGTTGGCTGCCCTCGTCCTGGACGCCCGCGCGGCCCTCCCGTACGGCGTCGATGGCGCCCGGCTCGCCGCCCTCGGTGAGCCGCACGGCGTACGGCGACCAGCGCCCGGGAAGCGCCGAGTCCTCGTCCAGGGCGTCGAGGAGTTCTTCGGAGGTGGAGCGTCCCGGCCGGGCGACGAGGGTCACCTCGGGCCGCTCGTTGTCGGCCTCCAGCAGGTCCTCGATGCCGGCCCGGCCACCGCCCAGCGAGTCCCACAGCGCGGAGACGACCCAGCGCGGGTGCGAGTGCACGACCGCGAGGTGGTCCTCGGGGTCCTCGTCGTAGGGCGGCGCGACCTGCTCCAGCCAGGCGTCGAGGTCCTGCCGCGCGACCTTGCGCAGCACGGCGTTCACGAACTTGGCCCGACCGTCGCCGAGCACCACCCGGGCCAGCTCCACGGAGGCGGAGACGGCGGCGTGCGTCGGGATGCGCGTGCCGAGCAGCTGGTGGACACCGAGGCTGAGCACGTCGAGGACCGGCGGGTCGACCTCGCGCAGCGGCCGGTCGACACAGGCCGAGATGACGGCGTCGTACGTCCCCTGGCGGCGCAGCGTGCCGTACACCAGCTCGGTGGCGAGCGCGGCGTCCCGTGCGTCGAAGTCGCTCTTCTCCCGCGCCTTGCGCAGCAGGGGTGGCAGGACGAGGTTCGCGTAGGCGTCCCGCTCGTCCACGGCCCGCAGCGCCTCGAAGGCGAGCATGCGGACCGGGTCCTTCTGGGGGCGGCGGTAGGGCTTGCCGGGCTTCTGCGGCCGACGGGGCTGCTCACTCACGAAAAAGGTGCTCCGGATCCAGGAAAAAGATGCGCTTATCAGCGTACGCCGCAGGTCCGGCGTCAGACTCCGAGCCGCTCCCCGGACGGAATCCGCACCCCGCGGGCCCAGTCCGCCGCGCGCATCGGCTTCTTGCCCTGGGCCTGCACCCAGAGCAGTTCCACGGCGAAGGAGCCGGTGCCCACGTACACGTTGTTCTTGGCGACCGACAGCTCGCCCGGGGCCAGATCCGTGCGGTCGGGCACCATCGCGACCTGGATGAGCTTGAGGCGCTCGTCGCGGAAGACGGTCCAGGACCCGGGCGCGGGCGTGCACCCGCGCACCACGCGGTCCACGCGCAGCGCCGGGGCGGCCCAGTCGACGTGGGCGCTCTCGACGGTGATCTTCGGCGCGGTGCTGATGCCGTCGGCGGGCTGCGGGACGGCCTTGAGCGTGCCGTCCTCGATCCCGTCCATCGTCGCGGCGAGCAGTCCCGACCCGGCGAAGGCGAGCCGCGTCAGCAGGTCCCCACTGGTGTCGGTGGGCCGGATCTCCTCGGTGACGGTCCCGTACACCGGCCCGGAGTCGAGGCCCTCCTCGATCAGGAAGGTGGAGGCGCCGGTGATCTCGTCGCCGGCCATGATCGCGTGCTGCACGGGGGCGGCGCCGCGCCATGCGGGCAGCAGCGAGAAGTGCAGGTTGACCCAGCCCTGCGCGGGGATGTCGAGGGCGACCCGGGGCAGCAGGGCCCCGTACGCGACGACGGGACAGCAGTCCGGGCCGATCTCCCGCAGCCGGGCCAGGAACTCCTCGTCCCGGGGCTTCACGGGCTTGAGCACCTCGATCCCGGCCTCTTCCGCCCGCACGGCGACCGGACTCGCGACGAGCCGTCGTCCCCGCCCGGCCGGAGCGTCCGGCCGGGTCACGACAGCGGCCACCTCGTGCCGCCCGGAGGCGATCAGGGCGTCCAGGGCGGGAACGGCGACCTCGGGGGTACCTGCGAAGACGAGCTTCATGGGTGGCGGTTGGCCTCTCGGGCGGGAGCTCTTCCATCCCCCGCGGGCGTGCCGGTGGAGGCGAAGCGCGGGGCAGCGCACCAGTCTATGCCGCGCGGAGCCCCGGGGCTCGGGGGTTCTTCCGGGGTGCCAGGTCCTCCGGCCCGCACGGGTGGTGCGGTCCCCTCACCGGCACGGCACGTGGGGCGCGCGCACCACACGCCGGGGGGCGTACATCCTGGGACGCGCCCCGTGCATATGCCCTCGCGCCCCCGCAGCGTGACCACTCACCCGTCCACGCGTTGGTCAAGAAAGAGTTGACCACAGCGGGCCGCAGATTCACGGCCCGATCCTTTTCAACGCCTGTTCGAGAGGCTTGTTCATGGCCGACCACGCAACCCACGACGCCCAGGCTCGGGCCAGCCTGCACTTGCTGGTGCGGGACATCGAGCGGGTCCGCCGACAGGTGGACGCACTGCGCACGCTGACCGCCCAGTTGGGCAACGTCTACCGTCCGCGCCGCTCCGGACCCTCCACGGGCTTCGTCGTCTACGGACGCGCTCCCGCCCCGACCGTCCGTCTCGCCCAGGAGCTGCGGGACAGCGTCGAGACCCTGGTCACGGCCGCCGTGGACTTCGACCGCTCACTCGGATTCTCGTGGGACGCGGTGGGCTCGGCCCTCGGGGTCACCAAGCAGGCGGTGCACCGCCGTTACGGCGCCCGCCGCGCGGCCGCCCAGGCCGCCGCGGAGGCGGAGCGCGCCACGGAGACGGCGAGCACCCACACGGTCGCCGTCGACACCGTTCTCCCCGCGGTGCCGACCGTCCCCGCCGCCCGCTCCATGCCGACCCAGCCGACGGCCGGCAGCCCCACGCTCCGCGACGAGGTGCGGCCCACGGCCTTCCCGGGCCCACGCAACGGCTGACCCGGTACCGCGACAACAGCTGCCTCCCGGCACCAGGACCCGGGAGGCAGTCCCTTACCCACCCCGGGTCCGCGACTCGAGCCCGCAGCAGACGCCGACGGCTCGCGCACGCTGCGCTCGCCCCCTTCACGCCCGGTGGCCCTGTCCACGGTTCGCGACCACCGCCCGTGCCGACAGTTCACGCGCGCAGGCCACGCCCACGGCGCACACCCAACGCCCGCGCCGGCACCCGCACTTCGCGAGCTCGGTGACGCCGGCCCGCCCGATCTCGCGGAGTCACGGGACCCCACCCGGACTCACCCGATGTCCAGTGGATCGATCCTGATCCGTACGGGCTCGTTCCCCCCACGCGCCATGCGCGCCGCCTGCGCGCTCTTCAGCGCGGTCGCCAGCGCGGCGCCGCTGCCCGGGGGCACCCGGACGAGCACCCGTTCCCCGACCTCACCAGGAGGCGGCCCACCGGCCCGCCGGGGCCGGCCGGGCTCGGTGACCGGCAGCGGCACGGGCCCCAGCACCTCGGCGTCGCGCGGCAGTTCGGCGGCGGCGAGGAACCCGGCGAGCGCCTCCGGCGTCCCGGACACCGCCGCCATCCGGGAGACGGGCGGAAAACCCAGCTCGGCCCGCTCGGCGAGCTCTCGCACCGCGTGCCCGACGGGATCCCACCGTACGAGCGCCTGCACGGGCCGCAGGGTCGGTTCGGCCACGACCACGACCGTGCCGCCCTCTCCCTGCGGACGGACCAGCGCGGCGGCCCCTATCCACCGGCGCAACGCGTCCTCGCCGGCCCGCAGATCGGGCCGTCCGAGCATCGCCCAGCCGTCGAGCAGCAACGCGGCCGCGTATCCGCCCTCGGCGACAGGTTCGGCCCCCGGGGTGCTCACCACCAGCGCGGGCGCCTCGGACACCGTGTCCAGCACCTGCTCCCGCCCGGACGTGCGCACCGGTACGGCAGGGAACGCCCGCCCCAGTTCCTCGGCGGTCCGGCGGGCGCCGACGACCTGGGCCCGCAGCCGGAACCCTCCGCACTCCTGGCAGTGCCAGGCACTCTCCTCCCGCCCGCACCACGCACAGTGCAGTGCCTGGGCGTCCTGCGCCTCCAACGGCCCCGCGCAGTGCCGGCACCGCGCGGGCGTCCGGCACTGCGCGCACGCCATCCTCGGCACATATCCCCGCCGGGGCACCTGGACCAGGACAGGCCCCTGCCGCAGCCCCTCCCTGACGATCTGCCAGGCGAGCGTGGGCAGCCGAGCGGCCCGGGCGGCCTCGTCGCGCGCGAGGTCGCCGTCCCCCACGGTCCGCACCAGCGGCGCCGCGCCGCGCACCTGCTCCCGGTCCGCGGCCAGCGGCAGCGCCCAGCCGGTCTCGACGAGCTGTGCCGCCTCCACCGTGCACGTCCAACTCCCCAGCAAGAAGCCGCACTTGTCGCGTGAAGCGCGCAGCTCCAGCACTTCCCGGACATGCGGGAAGGGAGCGTTGTCATCGCTGTGTCCGGCGTCGCCGTCGTCCCAGACGACGACAAGTCCCAGATTCCGTACGGGCGCGAACATGGCGGCCCGCGTACCGACGACGGCCCGCACGGCCCCGCGCCGAACCGCGAGCCACTCCCGGTAGCGCCGCTCCGGTCCGGCGTCGGCGGTCAGCACGGCGTGCTGCCCCTCCCCCAACAGGGCCTTGAGCGCGCTGTCCACCCGGGCGGCGGGCCGTCCGGCCGGTACGACGACGAGCGCGCCGCGCCCGGAGGCGAGCGTCGCCTGCACGGCCCGGGCGATCTCCTCGGCCCACTCGGGACCGGGCAGCGCGGTCCACACGGCGCGCGGGGCCCCGCCGGAGGCCAGCGAGGCGAGGAAGTCCGCCCCCCTCCCGTACCTCCGCCAGGTCCCGGGGTCGGGTGCGGTGGGCGGCGGCGGGGGTTCCGGCGACTCCCGTGCCTCGGCGCGGGCGTGCCGGGGCGGAACGGCCAGTTGCAGCACGTCGGCGAGCGATCCCGCGTACCGGTCGGCGACGGCGCGGGCGAGTCCCAGCAGTTCGGGCCCGAGGACGGGCTCGGGCGAGACGACCTGCGCGAGGGCGGCCAACGGCCCGGAATAGTCGGACTCGGCGACCCGCTCGACGAGGTAGCCGTCGATCAGACCGCCGCCCTCGCGCCGCCCCTCGCGCACAGTGCGTCCCCCGGCGCCGAAGCGCACCCGCACGCGCACGCCCGGCTGCGCGGCCTCGTCCAGGTCCTCGGGCACGGCGTAGTCGAAGTAGCGGTCGAGGTGCAGCACGCCTTTGTCGACGAGCACCCGCGCGACGGGCAGCTCCTTGGCGAGCGCGGCCCCCCGCCAGGTCCGTGGCTTCGCCTTGGGCGCCTTGGCCTGGCGCACGGCCTCCCGGATCAGCGCAAGCTGCTCGGGCGGCGCACCGTCCGCGCCGTCTGCGGGTCGCCCGTTCGCGCTGCTCACAGCAGTATTCCTACCAGACCGCACTGACAGCGCCACGCGCCCGAGATCAGGCCGGCCGCGGATCGTGAACGCCCTGCGGGCGCTTCCGCCATGGACCGCTCGGCCGTACCGGTCCAGGACCGGCAGCGGGATTCGATCCCGCGAGGGGACATCCTCCGGAAGGACCCGCGGCCATCGCACGGGCAGGGCGGTGCCGGATCTCCCGAGATCGGTAGCGGCAGCGGAACGTGTTCCAGATTCACCGCACGCCATGGGCGTACTCCACCGAAGTAACCGCGGCCATCGCACCGGGAGATCACCAGCGTACGAATTCCGGCCCGCCGGGGCCAACGATTTCCGCACGGCTCTGACGAAGCCTTCGCGGACTACAGACCCGCGGCCTTGCGCAGCGCGTCCACCCGGTCCGTCCGCTCCCACGTGAAGTCGGGCAGCTCGCGGCCGAAGTGACCGTAGGCGGCGGTCTGGGCGTAGATCGGGCGGAGCAGGTCGAGGTCGCGGATGATGGCCGCCGGGCGGAGGTCGAAGACCTCGGTGATGGCGGTCTCGATCTTCTCCGCGTCGACCTTGGCGGTGCCGAAGGTCTCGACGAACAGACCGACCGGCTCGGCCTTGCCGATGGCGTAGGCGACCTGGACCTCGCAGCGCGAGGCGAGGCCCGCGGCGACGACGTTCTTCGCGACCCAGCGCATGGCGTACGCGGCGGAGCGGTCGACCTTGGACGGGTCCTTGCCGGAGAAGGCACCGCCGCCGTGGCGGGCCATGCCGCCGTACGTGTCGATGATGATCTTGCGGCCGGTGAGGCCGGCGTCGCCCATCGGGCCGCCGATCTCGAAGCGACCGGTCGGGTTCACCAGCAGACGGTAGCCCTCGGTCTCCAGCTTGATGCCGTCCTCGAGGAGGGCCTTCAGCTCCGGCTCGACCACGAACTCGCGGATGTCAGGGGCGAGCAGCGACTCCAGGTCGATGTCCGACGCGTGCTGCGAGGAGACGACGACGGTGTCCAGACGGACCGCCTTGTCGCCGTCGTACTCGATGGTGACCTGGGTCTTGCCGTCGGGGCGCAGGTACGGGATGGTCCCGTTCTTGCGGACCTCGGACAGCCGGCGCGAGAGCTTGTGCGCAAGATGGATCGGAAGCGGCATCAGGTTCGGAGTCTCGTCCGTCGCGTACCCGAACATCAGGCCCTGGTCGCCGGCGCCCTGCCTGTCCAGCTCGTCCTCGTCGCCCTCGACGCGCGACTCGTACGCCGTGTCGACGCCCTGCGCGATGTCCGGGGACTGGGAACCGATCGACACCGACACGCCACAGGACGCCCCGTCGAAGCCCTTCTTCGACGAGTCGTAGCCGATCTCCAGGATCTTGTCGCGGACCAGCTGGGCGATCGGCGCGTAGGCCTTGGTCGTGACCTCTCCGGCCACGTGCACCAGGCCGGTCGTGATGAGCGTCTCCACGGCGACCCGGGATGTCGGGTCCTCGCGCAGGAGCGCATCGAGAATGGTGTCGCTGATCTGGTCAGCGATCTTGTCGGGGTGACCCTCGGTCACGGACTCCGAGGTGAACAGGCGACGGGACACAACGCTCCCTGTGGTTGCAGCGGCTGCTGGCTGATCATTGGTGGACGGGCCGGGGGCTGCGCCCGGCGTCGTCCGAGAACAGTTTATCGGTCGCACTCAGCCGCGGGACTACTGTCTCGCCTCTCGGAAGGCCTGTGACCTGCGGCACGGGCATTCTGCGCCATGTCCGTCGCTCTCCGCCAGGGTCGCCACGCCCGATTTTGCGAGCTTTGCGTGGCCGGTGGGACGGATGAGATTTCACACCAGTCGGCGTGTCACGAGGTCCCACACCGTCTCGGCCAGTGCTTCCTTGGGTCCGTGGGGCACCGGGGTCTCGCTGCCGTCGGCCCCGAGCACCACCGCCTCGTTCTCCTCGGATCCGAAGGTCTTGCGCTCCCCCACCTCGTTCACCACCAGGAGATCGCAGCCCTTGCGCTCCAGTTTCGTCCGTCCGTTGGCGAGGACGTCGTCCGTCTCGGCGGCGAACCCGACGACCACCTGGCCGAGGCGCGGACGGTCCGCGGAGATCTCCGCGAGGATGTCCGGATTGCGGACCAGGACGATCGGCTCCGGCTCCTTGCCGTCCTTCTTCTTGATCTTCCCGGCCGCGTACGACTCCGGCCGGAAGTCCGCCACCGCGGCCGCCATCACGATCGCGTCGGCGTCCGGGGCCGCCTTCAGTACGGCTTCCCGCATCTGTACGGCGGTGCCGACCTGGACCACGTCGACCCCGGCCGGGTCCGCGAGGCCCGTGTTCGCCGCGATCAGCGTGACCCGGGCGCCGCGCGCGGCGGCGGTGCGGGCGAGGGCGTACCCCTGCTTGCCGGAGGAGCGGTTGCCGAGGAAGCGGACGGGGTCGAGGGGCTCACGGGTGCCACCCGCGCTGACGACGACATGACGGCCGACGAGATCGGGCTCGGCGGCACCCCGGGCGAGGACGCGGCGGCAGACCTCGAAGATCTCCCCCGGGTCGGGCAGCCGCCCTTTGCCGGTGTCGACGCCGGTGAGACGTCCCACGGCGGGCTCGACGACCACGGCACCGCGCCGCCGCAGGGTCGCCACGTTCTCCTGGGTCGCCGGGTGCTCCCACATCTCGGTGTGCATGGCGGGCGCGAAGACGACCGGGCAGCGGGCGGTGAGCAGGGTGTTGGTGAGGAGGTCGTCGGCCAGTCCGTGGGCGGCCTTGGCCAGCAGGTCGGCCGTCGCGGGGGCCACCACCACGAGGTCGGCGTGCTGCCCGATGCGGACGTGCGGGACCTCGTGGACGTCCGACCAGACCTCGGTGGAGACGGGGTGGCCGGACAGCGCCGACCAGGTGGCGGCGCCGACGAAGTGCAGCGCGGACGCGGTGGGCACGACGCGCACGTCGTGGCCCGACTCCGTCAGTCGTCGCAGCAGCTCACAGGCCTTGTACGCGGCGATGCCACCGCTGACGCCCAGAACGACCTTCGGCTTGTCCACCGTCTCTCCCCGAGCTCGGAAACGTACGACTCCATGACACACCACAGGCCCGGCAGTCGCGCCGCCGGGCCTGGGATGAGCAGATGAACGACTACTGAGCGGGGCCCTCGACGGCCTCGGACGTCAGCAGACCCGCGTTGATCTCGCGCAGGGCGATCGACAGCGGCTTCTCGTGGACGTGGGTGTCGACGAGCGGACCGACGTACTCGAGGAGGCCCTCGCCGAGCTGCGAGTAGTACGCGTTGATCTGGCGGGCACGCTTGGCCGCGTAGATCACCAGGCTGTACTTCGAGTCGGTGGCCTCGAGAAGCTCGTCGATCGGAGGGTTGATGATGCCCTCGGGAGCAGTGATGGAAGAGGACACGCTCTGCCTTCCGAAAGGTGGAAAATTGACCTGAAAGATCAAACAACTTCCACCAAGGCTAGCAGCTCGCGCGCCACGTCCTCGACGGAGGTGTTGACCAGGGTGACATCGAACTCCGGCTCGGCCGCGAGTTCGACCTTGGCCGCCTCCAGACGGCGCTCGATCACCTCCGGCGGTTCGGTGCCCCGCCCGGTGAGCCTGCGCACCAGCTCCTCCCAGGAAGGCGGAGCCAGGAACACGAGCAGCGCCTCGGGCATGGACTCGCGGACCTGCCGGGCACCCTGGAGGTCGATCTCCAGGAGTAGCGGCACACCCGATTCCAGGTGCTCCAGGACGGCGGCCCGCGGAGTCCCGTAGCGGTTGCCGGCGAATTCGGCCCACTCCAGGAGCTCGCCATTGGCGATCAGCTTGTCCATCTCGTCGTCGGAGACGAAGAAGTAGTGGACTCCGTGCTTCTCACCGGGGCGCGGCTTGCGGGTCGTCGCCGACACCGAGAGCCAGACCTCGGGGTGTTCCTTGCGCATATGAGCGACGACCGTGCTCTTGCCGACCCCTGAGGGGCCGGAGAGCACGGTCAGCCGCGGACGTTCACTCATGCAGCGATTATTCCAGCAATCCTGGGGTGCCCAGGACTCAGGCGCCGGAACCGCCGAACTCGCGCTCCAAAGAGGCGATCTGATTCGAGCCGAGACCGCGTACGCGGCGGCTCTCGGAGATCCCGAGTCGCTCCATGATCTGCTTGGCGCGGACCTTGCCCACGCCCGGCAGGGACTCCAGGAGGGCGGAGACCTTCATCTTGCCGATGACGTCGTTCTCCTGACCCTGCTTGATGACCTCGTGGAGGGAGGCGCCGGAGTGCTTGAGTCGATTCTTGACCTCGGCCCGCTCCCGGCGAGCCGCGGCGGCCTTTTCGAGCGCGGCTGCGCGCTGTTCAGGGGTAAGGGGCGGAAGAGCCACGCCTACGTCACCTCGGATGTCGAACTGTCGGATACGGACCGGTGAGGAACCTAGTCGCCCCACACCTGGGTGGCCACGAGCAACACGCTTGCCCGATCTCCTCCGATGCCTTGAGGGCGTGGGAGGTGCCACCACTCGACGGAGACTAGCGGGCAAGTGCGCCGGAGTCAGCGAGAACAGCGGAAAAGTCCTGGTCAGCCTCCCTGGAGCCCGACATTTCCGACATACCTCCCCGGATTTGAGAATGTATTCGGACTCGGGGCGCCCGCAAGGCACTCGCGGGAGGGCTGTCGAACGGCTGTCGGAGGGCTCAGGCGGCCGCCACGGCCGCCCTGATCTCCTCCGCGAACCCCTCCGCCGACTCGCGCAGCGCCACGACGTCGGGGCCGTGACGCAGAACACCCCGGCTCACGTTCGGGACGACATTGCGCACGGCGGACCCGAAGACGCCCGCCAGGTCGGCCGCCGTCGCTCCCTGGGCACCGATTCCGGGCGCCAGGAGCGGACCGTTGATCTCCAGGTCGTACGAGGAGAGATCGCCCAGAGTGGCGCCGACCACCGCTCCGAAGGAGCCGAGCGGCCTCTCGTCCGCGTTCTCGGCGGCCAGGTGCCCGAGCATCGTCGCTCCGACGCTGCGCCCGTCCGCCCGTACGGCGTGCTGCACCTCGCCGCCCTCCGGGTTGGAGGTGAGCGCGAGGACGAAGAGCCCGGCCCCGCTCTCGCGCGCCAGCTCGACCGCGGGCTTCAGGGAGCCGTAGCCCAGGTACGGCGACACGGTCAGCGCGTCCGAGAAGAGCGGCGCGTCCTTGCGCAGGAAGGTCTCGGCGTACGCGGCCATGGTCGAGCCGATGTCGCCGCGCTTGGCGTCCATCACCACCAGCGCTCCGGCCTCCCGGGCCTGCTCGACCGACTTCTCCAGGACGGCGATCCCGCGCGACCCGAACCGCTCGAAGAAGGCGCTCTGCGGCTTCAGGACGGCGACCCGTTCGGCCAGGGCCTCGACGACCGTGCGGCTGAAGCGCTCCAGACCGGCGATGTCGTCGCCGAGCCCCCAGTCGGCGAGCAGGGACGCGTGCGGGTCGATGCCGACGCACAGGGGGCCGCGCTCGTCCATGGCACGGCGGAGGCGTGCGCCGAAGGGTTCCAGGCTCATACGGACTTCCTCACGTCGGCGCCGACCGCGTCGGCGAGGGTGGCGTACGGGCTCGTCCGCAGACGGGTGGCGAGCCCCTTGTGGATGGCGCGGCCCCAGAAGGGCCCTTCGTAGATGAAGGCGCTGTAGCCCTGGACCAGCGTGGCGCCGGCCAGGATGCGCTGCCAGGCGTCCTCGGCGTTCTCGACGCCGCCTACGCCCACCAGGGTGATGCGGTCGCCCACGCGCGCGTAGAGGCGGCGCAGCACCTCCAGGGAGCGCGCCTTGAGGGGCGCGCCGGAGAGTCCGCCGGTCTCCTTCACCAGCGAGGGTTCGGATGCCAGACCGAGTCCCTCGCGCGCGATGGTCGTGTTGGTGGCGATGATCCCGTCCAGGCCGAGCTCGACGGCGAGGTCGGCGACCGCGTCGACGTCCTCGTCGGCGAGGTCGGGCGCGATCTTGACCAACAGGGGGACGCGC
>NZ_JBHWVI010000207.1:0-16170 GCF_042737005.1 Streptomyces sp. NPDC060027 | reverse complement strand
GTCTCGCGGGCCAGCACTCCTACGGCGTCCCGGGACGCCTGGGGGTGCGCCCAGGACTCCGTGCCCGCCTGTCCACCGCGGCGGGCGTCCTGCGATGATCACCGGACAACCTGTGCGCCCGCCCGATCGCGGGCTCTCGCCCCGCGCTCGACCCCTTCCGGTCGGGCGGGGCGGGACGCGACGCAGCCCGTGAGGAGTCCGAGTGACGTACGACGTCGGCGCGCTGCGCGCCGAGATCCCCGCCCTGCTGTCCGGAGTCGCGCACTTCGACGGCCCGGGCGGAACGCAGACCCCGGCACGGGTCGCCGGGGCGATCGCGGACGCGCTCACCGGTCCGCTGTCGATCCGGGGGCGCTGGACACCGGGAGAGGTGAACGCGGAGGGAATCGTCCAGGGGTTCCGGCAGGCGGTGGCCGACCTGGTGGGCGGCGATCCCTCCGGAGTCGTCTTCGGCCGCAGCGCCACCCAGCTCACGTACGACTTCGCCCGTGCGCTGGCGAAGGACTGGGAGCCCGGGGACGAGGTCGTGGTCAGCCGTCTCGACCACGACGCGAACATCCGTCCCTGGCTCCAGGCGGCGGAACGGGCCGGGGCCCGAGTGCGCTGGGCGGACTTCGATCCGGTGACGGGTGAACTCCCGCCCGCGGCGGTCGGCGAGCTGCTGACCGAGCGCACCCGGCTGGTCGCCGTCACCGCCGCCTCGAACCTGATCGGGACCGTGCCCGACATCGCCGGGATCTCGCGTCTGGTCCACCGGCACCCGCGGGCGCTGCTCTACGTCGACGGGGTGCACTACGCGGCGCACGCGTTCGTGGATCTCGCGCGGCTCGGTACCGACTTCTTCGTGTGCTCGCCCTACAAGTTCCTCGGCCCGCACCACGGTGTCCTGACCGCCTCCCCGGAACTGCTGGAGCGGTTGCGACCGGACAAGCTGCTGCCGTCCACCGACGCGGTTCCCGAGCGCTTCGAACTCGGAACGCTGCCCTACGAACTGCTCGCCGGTACCACCGCCGCGATCGACCTCCTCGCCGGGCTCGCCCCGGTCACGACGGGCGGGCGCAGAGACCGCCTGCGGTCCGCCTTCGCGGCGATCGAGGCGCACGAGGGAGCGCTGCGCGAGCGGCTGGAGGCGGGCCTGGCCGAGCTGCCCGGCGTCACGGTCCGCTCGCGGGCGGCCGAGCGCACGCCCACCCTGCTGCTGACGTTCGATCACCGGGACGCGGCCGACGCCTATCCGTTCCTCGCGGACCGCGGTGTGCACGCGCCCGCCGGATCGTTCTACGCGCTGGAGGCGTCCCGGCACCTCGGCCTCGGTGACACCGGTGGTCTCCGCGTCGGTCTCTCGCCGTACAACGACAAGGACGACGTCGAACGGCTGCTGGAGGGCTTGGCCGCGTTTCTGCGGTCGTAGGAGCAGGAGCAGGAGCGGGAGCAGGGCAGGGCAGGGGCAGGCGGTGGATCAGGTGTTGGGTGTCGCCGGTCCGGGACCGGCGTCGCCCTCGCCGGACCGGTTCTCCGGCGCGGCGATCAGACGGAGTGCCTCGGCAAGGTGTCCCGGGCGGAGCAGCCCCGGACCCGACTGCCTGCCCCAGCCAGGTCCGCTGAGCAGGACCTGGCTCCGCGTCCGCGCTCCCCGCACCCCCCAGCGCGTCGCGGCGATGTGACAGGCGAGCGGCAGGTTCGCCGTGTTCCGCGTCTGCGACCACAGGACGACCGACGAAGGGCCGACGCGCTGCACCGCCGTCATGAGCGCTTCGGGCGGGACGGCGCCACCGAGCGTCAGGACGGGCACCCGCCGTTCCGCCAGCGCCGCGTTGAGCGCCTCCAGGGGCAGGGTGTGCATCTCGCCCGGAAGACAGGCGAGCAGCACGGGCGGCGCCACGGTGTCCCGTCCGTGCTTCGCCGCGGACACGTAGACATGCCGCAGAGTGGCGGAGACGTGCCAGGACAGGAGGTGCTCGACCTCGACGTAACGGTCGCCCGAGGACTCCCACTTGCGGCCCACCGCCCGCAGGGTGGGCACCATCACGTCCTCCCAGGCCCTGATGAGACCGTGGGTCCGGACCGCGGCCGTCAGCTGTTCCTGGACGGCGAGGGCGTCCAGCCGGACGGCGGCACGCGCGAGACCCCGGCACTCCTGGCGCACGTCACCCAACGGCAGCCCGGTGCCCGACCGCGAGCCCGGTGTGCCGAGTGTGCCCTGCCCCGACCCCGGTGTGCCCGGCCGCGGGGCCGACATCGACGACCGCTCCGGAATCCGGATGCCCGCGAGTGCGCGGGCGACCATGAGGGGAGCTGCCGTGACAGGGCCGCGCGCCGCCTCCTTCGCGACGCGGGCGGCCTCGGCCGGGGCCAGGCCTGCGGCGGTCAGCCGGCACATCTCCTGGACCATCGCCACGTCGTCGGGGGCCCACCGGCGATGGCGGCCGTCCGCCCGTACCGCGGGCCCCAGCCCGTACCGCCGGTCCCAGGAGCGCAGCGTCGTGGGCGACACCCCGAGCTTCCGCGCCAGGAAACCGGTGGTCACGCCCACGCCGGCGGTCTCCGCCTCCTCGTGGGCCCTCAGTTCCACGCGGCGGCCCCGGCGGGAACGATGGACGAGGCGCCGGAGTGCGGGGCGCCCCGCCCGCGGGTGGAGGACCCGGGCGTGCAGCGGCAGCAGATCATGTCGGGGCCTCGCCTCGATTCCGGAGCCGTCCGGGACCGGCCGGTCCGCCGGGCTCACCCCTCCTTCGGTGCGGGGACGCCCGGCGGATGCAACGAACCGAGCCGTCGTGGCGACGGCGTCGCCCCGCCTCCCGCGGGGGAGACTCCGCCGGTCCGGTGTTCACCCGCCGAACCGTGTCGGCCGACCAGCACGCTGCCATGGTGGGGGCGCCGGCCCGGCCGCCGGTCACGCGACCGGGGCGGCGGTTCGCCGACGTGAGGGTTCCATCGCCCAGCGCACGGCCGAGGTGAAGGCGAAGCCGAGCGGACGCACGCACACGCTGTCCACCAACTGCGGCCGGGGCAACCGTAGTTCGGCAGCGGCCCAGGCGGGCAGCAGGGACACGGCGTTCGCCGCCAGCACCCCGTAGGGGAGGCGGGCGACGAGCGGCAACGGCGGGTTCAGCAGGAGGAACCGTGCGGCATCGCGTGCCTCCGGAGTCGCCCGCACCTCGCCGCGGTACTCGGCCAGCCGCTCGGTGAGTTCGGCGCGGTTCGTCGGCGGGTCCAGGACACCCAGCGCGGTGGCGACGCGGGCCGTGTCCGCCACGTACGCGTCGCAGCCGGCGGCGGACAGCGGACGCGCGCCGTACCGCTGATGAGCGCGCAGGAAGCTGTCGATCTCCGCGACGTGGACCCAGCCGAGGAGGTGCGGATCGGCCGCGTGGTACGCCGTTCCCTCAGAGGTCGCCCCACGCACCCGCTCATGGACGGCCCGGACCCGGTCGCAGGCCTCCTGGGCGCTCTCGGCCGTCCCGTACGTCGTCACCGCCAGGAAGGTGCTCGTGCGCTGGAGTCGTCCCCAGGGGTCCCCGCGGAAGCCGGAATGAGCGGACACGGCGGCCATGGCGAGCGGGTGGAGCGACTGGAGCAGCAGCGCGGAGAGCCCGCCGATGAACATCGACGCGTCCCCGTGCACCCTGCGGATCGGGCGGTCCGGGCCGAACCACCGGGGTCCGGGCGTGCCGTGGATCCGCGCGCGGTTCTTCGGTCCCTCCGGGCCCGCGACCCGGGAGAACAGAGCGCTGCCCAGCCGTTCCCGCACTCCGGCACCGTCCGGTCCGGTCAGTCTCATGGGGGCGATGGCCTCCCTCCGCGTCATGCTCCGGGTGGGCCCGCGGATCTGCCGGGAACCGGCGAGACGATGCGCCGGTCGGCCGCGCCGTACTGGCGCGCGACCCCCGGATTATTCGCCGCCGCGGAGCCTGGCGGATGCGCGCGCGACAGGCTGTTCCGAGGCTGCGCGCGCCCAAGCGGAAGCACTGTTCAGGATGGCCGAACGCAGGGAGGAAAGTCCACAGTGCCCACGGCCGCCTCCGTGCGACGCCGGACCCGGTCCGTCGCCGGAGCACCGCGCCCCGTCGCTCCGCCCACCGCGCGCGGTCGGTCCGCCGTCCGGTTCCGCTCACGGCGACGGCTCACGCGTGCCTCTCTCGCGTACCTCTCTCGCGTACGGCTCACATGGCGATACGAGTGCCCCAGGCCTCCGCCCGCGCGACCGCGTGGGCGACGTGGGCGGCGGCGACGTCCAGCGCGGCATGCCCCGTCGACTTGAACACGGTGAGTTCGCCGTCGTCGCGACGACCTGGGTGTTCGCCGGCCAGGACCGAACCGAGGAGCGTCACGGACCGCTCGGGCGGGAGGTCCTGCAACTCGTGGGCGCCGGACGGGGGCCGGGTCGTGGCGGCGCCGGGCCATTCGGCGAACAGGCGGGCGTCCCGGACGGTGTCCGCGTCCAGCTCGGGACCGTGGGAGCCGCCCACCGAGCTGACGTGTGTGCCGGGGGAGAGCCAGGCGCGACGGATCACCGGCCGCACGGCGCCGGTGCAGCAGAACACCGTGTCGGCGCCGCTGACCGCTTCCTCGATGTCGCGCGCGACCCGGCCGGCGGGGTGGAGAGCGGCGGCGCTCTCCACCCGCTCCGGATCGCGGCCCGCCACGGAGACGCGGGCCTTGGGATCCAGGGCCGCGAGCAGCGCGATCTGGGCGCGTGCCTGGGCACCGGTTCCGACGACGGCTACCCGGGTGCCGTCCGGGCGCGCCAGGGCCCGAGCGCTCAGTGTGGCGGTCGCCGCCGTGCGGATCTCGGTGAGGGGCTCGGCGTCCATCAGGGCCAGCGGGCGCCCGTCCGTCGCGTCGAAGAGCGCGACGAAGCCCCGGTGAGTGCTGCGCCCGGGCCGTGCCGCGTCGGCGAACACGGAGACGAGCTTGGCAGCGAGCCCGAGACCGGGCACATGCCCGGGCATGGCACCGAGCAGGCCGCCCGGGGCGTGGGCCGCGATCCGCGGGGGCACGGAGACCTCGTCACGGCCGATGGCGACGAGAGCCGTGGCCACGGCGTCCAGAACGCGGTGCGGATCGAGCGCGGCACGCGTCCGCGCCCCGTCGAGGAAGAGGATCTCGCTCATGCCGGACCTTCGGTGGACGTGGAGGTGGAGGTGGAGGTGGACGGGGAGGGGGCCGTGGGCTGGGACGAGGGTGTGGGCCGGGACGCGCCCGGTTCGGGGGCCTGGGGGACCTCGGGGGCTCCGGGGCCGGAGAGGATACGCGCCAGCTCGTCCGTCGCCTCACGCAGTCGTTCCCGCAGGAGGGGGAGTCGGGCCTCGTCGAACTCCGCGCCCAGGCCGACCAGGGTGAGGGCGCAGACCGGCGCGCCCGGACGCGTGACCACGGCACGGGCCAGCGAGGCGACCGGCTGTTCGTTGTGCCCGTACTCGACGGCGAACCCGGCCCGCTCGGTGCGCTCGATGTCGGCCAGCAGCCCCTCGGGTCCGGTCAGCGGGTGTCCGCTCACCTCCACGGCGCGCAGGTAGGGGACCCGGTCGGCCGGGGCGAGGGCGGCGACGAGCGCGAGCGGACCGGCGAACAGGTGGACGGGCAGGGCCTCACCGGTCAGCCGGCTGATCATCGCCAGGCGGTCGGGGCGTACGACGTCGATCACGCGCGAGCGGTCGACCTCCGGAACCTGGAGGTTGACCATCATGCCGGTGCGCTCGGACAGCGCCTCGAGCACCGGTCGGGCGAGCGCTCCGAGTGAGTTCCTGGCAGCCGAGGACGACAGTTGCAGGACCGCCGTGCCGGGCAGATAGCGGTCACCGGCGCGCAGCACCCAGCCGCGCCGGACCAGGTCGACGAGGACGCGATAGGCGGTCGCACGGTGCAGGCCGACCTCCTCGGCCAGGTCGGTGAGGCGCGGCGGCTGGGGCGCACGGGCCACGGCCTCGACCAGGTCCAGGGCCTTGTCCACCGCGGTACGGGGTGCTGCGGGCAATTCCGACCCCTCCTTGTGGCGTCGTGAGATGCGAGCGTACGGTAGCGCATGTTGCGAGAGACGATACGTCTGTTACCTAGAGCGTAACAACGACTCAGGCAGAGCTACGACGAGGTGAAGATGACGGACGAGGCTTCGGGCGCACCGGCCCCGCACGCACCCGCGGTGAAGGGAGCCGTCGCGGTGTACCGCGGCGCGACGCTGTTCGACGGAACCGGGCGGCCGGCCCGGAACTCGACGTCGATCGTGGTCGACGGCCCGGTGATCCGTGCCGTCGGGGACGACGCCGCGATCGCCGAGGACCTGCCGGCCGACGCCGAGGTCTTCGACCTCGACGGCCGCTTCGTCGTGCCCGGTCTGATCGACGCCCACCAGCACATCGCGACGCCGCCCGACCGGCCCGTCGCCGAGGCGGTGCTGCGCCGGCTCGTCTACAGCGGAGTCACCGCCATCCGTGACATGGCCGACGACCTGCGCCAGGTGGGCGACCTCGCGCGGGCCACGCTCGTCGGCGAGATCCCCGGCCCCGACATCCGGTACGCCGCGCTGATGGCGGGACCCGGCTTCTTCGACGACCCGCGCACCCACCAGGTGTCCCAGGGTGAGACCCCTGGCGCCGTGCCGTGGATGCAGGCGATCACGAAGGACACCGACCTGCGGCTCGCCGTCGCCCTGGCGCGCGGAACCCATGCCGCCGCGATCAAGGTGTACGCGGACCTCGACCACGCCACCGTCGCCGCGATCACCGCGGAGGCGCACCGCCAGGGCATCCCCGTCTGGGCCCACGCCACCGTCTTCCCGGCCACGCCCGGTCAGATCGTGGCCGCCGGCGCGGACAGCGTCTCGCACGTCACCCTGCTCGCCTTCGAGGGCACCGACGGACCGCTGATCAGCTACAAGAACAAACCACCGTTCGACCACGACCGGTTCGCCGCGGGTGACGATCCCCGGATCGAGGAACTCTTCGCCCTGATGCGGCAGCGGGGCACCGTCCTCGACGCGACCGCGAGCATGTGGGCGAGCGAGGCCCTGGCGGGCGAAGGTCCCGAGGACGCGGCGCGGGCGGCGGCCAACACCGGACTCGCCGTGGCGCTCACCGCCCAGGCGCACCGCGCCGGTGTGGACATCGCGACCGGCACGGACTACGAGACCGACCCCAAGGACCCCTTCCCCGCGCTGTTCGACGAGTTGTCCTTCCTCGTGCGCCGCTGCGGGATGTCCCCCGAGCAGGTGCTGCGCTCGGCCACGCTGATCGGTGCCAGGAGCGCCGGCGCGGAGGACGTCATGGGAAGCGTCGAAGCGGGCAAGCTCGCCAACTTCGTCGTCCTGGAGGACGATCCGCTGCGGGACATCGAGCATCTGCGCAGCGTCGCGCTGACCGTCAAGCGCGGCCGTCGCTTCGAGCGCCGTGACTTCGAGCGCACCGCCCCCGGCGCCGGGCGGCCCGGCCGCGTCCAGACCTCCGAGGCCGACGGGCCCGGAGCGACCCACCCCGTC
This sequence comes from Streptomyces sp. NPDC060027, assembly GCF_042737005.1. Lineage (NCBI taxonomy): Bacteria > Bacillati > Actinomycetota > Actinomycetes > Kitasatosporales > Streptomycetaceae > Streptomyces > Streptomyces sp. NPDC060027. The sequence continues at coordinate 8,696 of NZ_JBHWVI010000207.1, read as the reverse complement.
GAGGAGACCCGATGACCGTCCTCCCCATGATCATCAACGCGCTCGGGCAGCTCGACAATCCGAACGCCCCGCAGTCGGCCGAGGCCGCCGCGCAGCTCAACCCCTCCAGCGAGCAGATGACCGTCGACGCCCGCACCCTGGCCGACGCCCATGCCTCGGGCCTCACCGCCGTCAACATCACGCTCGGCTACACGATGGGCGATCTGCCTCCGTACGAGCACACGCTGCACGAGATCGACGTCTGGGACGGGATCATCCGCGACCACGCGGCCGACCTCCTCAAGGTCCGTACGACCGCCGACATCCGCCGGGCCAGGGCGGAGGGCCGGATCGGCGTCATCTACGGCTTCCAGAACGCCGTCGCGGTCGGTGAGGACACCGGGCGCGTCGCCACCTTCGCCGACCGGGGCGTGCGGGTCGTCCAGCTCACGTACAACCAGGCCAACCACATCGGTGACGGCTCGATGGCGCCCGCCAACCGGGGGCTGACCGACTTCGGCCGGAGCGTGGTCGAGGCCCTCGACGAGCACCGCCTCATGGTCGACCTGTCCCACAGCGGCGAACGCACCTGCCTCGACGCCGCGAAGACCGCGCGGCGCCCCGTGTCGATCAACCACACCGGGTGCCGGGCCGTCGCCGACCTCCCCCGCAACAAGACGGACGAGGAACTGCGCCTGGTGGCCTCGCGCGGCGGCTTCGTGGGCATCTACTTCATGCCATTCCTGAACGTGTCGGGTCACGCGACGGCCGCGGACGTCGTGGAGCACATCGTCCACGCGGTCGACGTGTGCGGTGAGGACCACGTCGGTATCGGCACCGACGGAACGATCACCTCCATCGACGACCTCGACGCCTACCGCGCACACCTCGCCGAGCACGTGGCCCTGCGACGCGAGGCCGGCGTCGGCGCGGCGGGGGAGCGCGACGACACGTTTCCCTTCGTGCTCGACCTGCGCGGAGTGAACCAGTTCCGCGAGTTGATCCGCCTCCTGGAACAGCGCGGCTACTCGTCCGGGCGCATCGAGAAGATCCTCGGCGGGAACTTCCTGGACTACGCCGACCGGGTGTGGACCCCGGAGGCCGCCGCCCAGTAGGTGATGTGCGGGTCAGGGGCGCCGATTCCCCGACCGGGGCGGGCAGTCGCCGCGTCCGGGCGGCGAAGTGATCGTGTCCTGGGCAGCGAAGTGATCGTGTCCTGGGCGGATTCGGGCCGAGAAGACATCACATTCGCTCCGGCTCGGTCGATGTGCGTTCCTTTTCCGCGAGGGGCTGCGGTGGGTGTTTCCCGTCGGGAGACTTCACCCACCGCAGTTCGGTGTTAAGCCTCCTCCGTCATGGATGGCCGTACGTTCCGGCTGCCGTGATCAGGGGGGAACGTGGAACGACCGACGAACGGAGTCGCGGAGGCGCGGCCCGGTCAACTGACGTGTCTCGAACCGGGATGCGCGTACTTCCACCAGCATCAGCCGGGGTCGCACTGCCCCGGGTGCGGAAGCCGCACGAAACACCGCCCGACGCCCGACCTCTACGCGCAACTGGGATATCCGCGCCCGGCCGCGCCCCCGCGTCCGGCGTCTCCGCCGTCGGCTCCACCCGGGTCTCCGCCGTCCGCAGCACCGCTGGGGGCCCGCGAAGTACTGTCGCGCGCCCTGTTCGGCGGTTTCTGGGCCGTGGTCGCCGTCGTCGTGGGGAGCATCTCCCTGGCCGGCCTGTTCGCGGGTCGTATCGGTGGATTCCTGCTCGGAATCGCGGTGGCCGCGGCAGCGGGTTTCTACGCCGTGTACGTGTTTCGCGGCGGGCGATTCCGCTTTCTCATCATCTGAGACCGCCGCTGCCCGGGGCCTCCCTTCGGCTTCGAGGCCCGTTTGGTCCAGGCCGAGGGGTGCTGCGGTCCCCTATCCGAACGTCGGCAGCCCCGTGACCCGTATCCGCGCGAGCATGCCGTCGGCCGAGACCGGCCCGGTGGTCGTTTCGCCGCTCGGGTCCGGGGCCGGTGACTGCGTGGACTCCCCGGGCGTGCTGCTCGGAGTGGGGGTCGGCGAGCCGGACGCCTCACCGGCGGGCGCGGCGGGAGTGGTACGCGGACGTGCCGTGCCGGCCCGGCCGCTCGGCGAGGGGGCTGGCGAGGGGGCCGTGCTCGCACCGTGGCCGGGCGGCCGCTCCTCGGACCCGATGACGCCGACCCGTCGGTCGGTGCCCGGGGCGTCCATCGGCAGAGCCGTTCGCCCGGCGGGCAGCCCGCGCGGATTCGTGCGGGAGGCCGTACCGTCCGCGGGCGAGGGGGACGGCGTGCCGGTGGGCCGCTGACCGACGCGCGACGCGCCACCGGCGACCGAGGGATTCTTGTGCGCCTTGCGGGCCCCGTTCGGCAGGGACAGCCAGGGCGCGGCCGAGTCGCTGCCGCTCACCAGGGTCGCGAGGGCCGTGGCGAAGCAGACGCAGGAGACCGCGACGATCCAGCCCATGCTCCGGACCCAGGAGCGCCGGCGCCCGCTCTCGTCGACGAACACGGCTCCCTCACCGGACGCGACGACTACTGTCCGGCTCCGTCCCGCGCACGTCGACGGCCCCGTGATCCCTGCCATGCCCTGCTCCTTGACGTTCCTTGTCGCCGGTCGCGCCTCGGCGACTGCGCGCCGGTTCGGATGGCGACTCCGCGCTGATCCAGAGATACGAAGGAGATCGCTCGTTGACTCATTCCGACCGGTTGTGATGCATCTGGACCGGGTTCGGTTCTGGAAGACGGTCGGTGAAGCGAACATCGAGGCAACGGAATCGATTGTCCGGACGCGCGAATCAATCGTCACATCTTGCCGGAGCTGCGTATACGTTCGTACTATTGCCGAATCCGTTCACCGGCAGATCCGTTCACCGACAGGAGTCTCTCGATGGACCGCAGTCGCCTGCAGCAGCTCCTGGCGCGTGAGAGCGCCGAAGCCGAGCGCCGCAACCCGCGGTCCAGGGCCGCGTACGAGCGGGCCGATCATCTGTTCGGCAGGGTCCCGATGACCTGGATGAACAAGACCGCGGGAGCCTTCCCGCGCTACCTGGACACGGCACGCGGCGCCCGCATCACCGACATCGACGGCCACGAGTACATCGACTTCTGTCTCGGTGACACGGGCGCGATGGCCGGTCACTCCCCGGAAGTGGTGGCCGAGGCGGTGCGGACCCGGTTCGCCGAGAGCGGTGGCGCGACCGCGATGCTTCCCACCGAGGACGCGGAGTGGGTGGGTGCCGAACTGACCCGCCGCTTCGGCCTCGCGCGCTGGAGCTTCTCGCTCACCGCGACCGACGCCAACCGCTGGTCCATCCGGCTGGCGCGGGCGGTCACCGGCCGCCCGAAGATCCTGGTGAACAGCTACAGCTACCACGGCAGCGTGGACGAGTCGCTGATCGTGGTCGGCCCGGACGGGCACGGCACGGCCCGCCCCGGAAACGTCGGCGCCCCCTGCGACGTCACCCTCACCAGCCGCGTCGCCGAGTTCAACGACCTGGACCAGCTGGAGCGCGAACTCGCCCACGGCGACGTCGCCGCCGTCCTCATGGAGCCCGCACTCACCAACATCGGCATCGTGCTCCCCGAGCCGGGCTACCTGGAGGGCGTCCGCGCCCTCACACGCCGGTACGGGACCCTCCTCATCAACGACGAGACGCACACCTTCTCCGCGGGCCCCGGTGGCTGCACCGCAGCCTGGGGCCTGGAGCCGGATCTGCTCACCATCGGCAAGGCCATCGGCGGAGGGATCCCGGCCGGCGCGTACGGACTCTCGGCCGAACTCGCCGACCAGCTGCTCGGCCGCGCCGACCTGGACCTGGTCGACATGGGCGGCGTCGGCGGCACCCTCGCCGGAAACGCCCTCTCCGTGGCCGCGATGCGCTCGACCCTGGAGCACGTCCTCACCGACGCGGCGTTCGACACGATGGCGAAACTCTCCGAACGCTTCGAGGCCGGGGTCAGGGCGGGTATCGAGGAACGGGCCCTGCCGTGGTCGGTGAGCCGGCTCGGCGCCCGCACCGAGTACCGGTTCGCCGACCCCGCTCCGCGCACCGGAACGGAATCGGCCGCGGCGGCCGACACCGAGCTGGAGGACTTCCTCCATCTGTACCTCGCCAACCGGGGCATCCTGCTGACCCCCTTCCACAACATGGCGCTCATGTGCCCGGCGACCACCGAGGAGGACGTGGACCGGCACACCGACGTCTTCGCCGCCGCCCTGGCCGAACTGATCGGCTGAACGGCGCCGTTAACCTTGTGACCGGGTCAGCCGGAGAGGAACAGCGTGGACGAGATCGACCGGGCCATCCTGCGGGAACTGCAGATCGACGGCCGGATCGCCTATGCCGAACTCGGGCCCAAGGTGGGCCTCTCCGCGTCGGCGGCCCGCCAGCGCCTGCAACGCCTGCTCGACTCGCAGGCGGTCCAGGTGGTCGGGGTCACCGACCCGATGGGCATGGGCGGTCAGTCGATGGCCCTGCTCGGCATCGCCGTGGACGGCGATCCGCGAGCGGTCGCCGACGAGCTGGCCGAACGCGCCGAGGTCGTCTACTCGGTCCTGACCTCGGGCGGCTTCGACCTGTTCGCCGAGGTCGTCTGCCCGGGGCCGCGGGATCTGCTGGACTTCGTCAACGACGTCGTACGGCCGATCGAGGGCGTCCGTCAGGTGCAGTCGTTCCCCTACTTCGGGATCCACACGCACCGGTTCCTGTGGAACGTGGGCTGAGCACACCGCTCGCCGCCCCTGAGGGGCCTTTAGGGCGCCATGTCCCGCGACGACTCTCCGCCGGGCGTGGCGATCCGCACCCCCAGCGGGCGGGCCAGGCCGATCACCCCTTCGTCCAGGCGCTGGAGGTGCCGCAGGACCCGGCCCGTGACGCGGTCGTGGCGCGGCGCGTCCGGTGTCTGCGGCTCCAGCATGGAGGCGAGGCTCGCGCCGGTCTCCGCGACGCCGTCGCCGGCGTCGTCCGCCACCCGTGCGACGAGGACATCGATGTTGCGACTGATCCGGCTGCCCGCCAGCTTGAGCCGCGGGTCCGCGGCGACCGTCCTGCTGTAGGGAACGAGTTCGGCCGTCGCCGCCAACGTCCGTGCGTGATAGGCGCACGTCTCCAGCAGTGCGACGACATAGCGGGCGGTGTGCCGGCGCGCCCGCAGCGGATTGATCCGGTGCGTCAGCGGTTTGGTGGAGGACCGCAGATTATCCAGGGCCGTGTCCAGATCACGGGCCTTGTCCAGCAGATCGAGCGAGACCCCGCCGCTCAACTGCTCCACCGCCGCGTCGCTGACGTCTCCGAGCCGGACCAGCACCGTGGCGAGGAGCTCGTCCGTACGGCGGTCGGTGGGGACCGGGAGGACCAGGGCGGCCGCGACCATCCCGCAGACGGCGCCGAGCGCGGTCTCCTCGATCCGCAGCACGAGCACCGCCGGGCTGTAGGTGTTGAGCAGGGTGTACAGCAGTCCCAGCATCGCCGTCACGAAGAAGGACGAGAGGATGTAGGACAGCGGGGCGGTGAAGTACATGGCGAAGATCAACAGCAGCACCAGCGCGAACGCCGTCCAGGTGTGGTTGCCGACCACACCCGCCAGCACGACTCCCGCGATGACGCCGAGGACCGTGCCCAGCAGCCGGCGATAGCCCTTGACCATGATCTCCCCCGTCGAGGAGGTGTTCAGGAAGACCACCCAGCAGGTCAGCACCGCCCAGTACCACCGCTGAGGCGAGAGCATTTCTCCGCCCACGATGGCCAGGGCCGACCCCACCGAGACCTGCACCGCGGCCCGGGTCGTGGGCCGGTCCAGCCCCTTGGGGTCCGGCTCTTCGAGCTCCGCCTCCTCGGCGGCGATGGCGACGTCCTCGGCATCCAGTTCCTCGCGGGAACGAATCGTCTCGGGGGTGTCGTCGGACTCGTCCTGGGGGCCGTCGATCGCCAGGCGCAGGCCGAGGACGGCGCGGGCCGCCTCTCCGATGCCGCGGAAGACGTCCTGCACGGCCGCCGACGCGCGCGGCAGATTCTCCTCGTCCCGGTAGCCGAGCAGCCGGTTGCGCACCTGTGCCAGTCCGGTGCCGTGCTCACTGGAGAGGGGGCGGACCACGAGGAGCCGCAGCGCGTCGAGATCACGGCGCAGGACCGCGGTCGTGTCGTCCTGTGCCCGGAGCCGGTTGCCGGGTGCGGGCAAGGGCGCGTGGGGCAGGTGCAGGGTGAGCGTATCGGCGCGTTCGGCGCTGCGAGCCGTGAGGATGAGGAGCCCGAGCCGTTCGGCGGAGATCTCGGCGTCGGCCACCCGCCGCTGGAGCAGCGAGGCGGTGGTGCTGTCGCTGGTGCCCTCCTCCAGGCGGCCCTGGATCATCATCGCGCTCTCGTGCAGACGCCGAGTGTGCAGCCGTACGTCGTCCAGCGCCTTCTCGACGTGGTCGGTGTCGGCGTCGAGCAACTCGGTCTGGGCACAGACCAGCTGGGCGAAGCGGGCCCGGAACGCCTCGCGCAGCCGGGTGAGGACGCGTTCGGGTGTCTCGACGACGACGACGAAGCGCACCACCGCGCTGCAGGCGAAGCCGATGGCCAGGACCGCGCACAGCCCCGGGAGCGTGGAGGGGGTGGCGCCGACGAAGAGGGACACGAAGTAGACCTGGAACCCGATCAGCCCGAGCGCCGTCCCGCGATCGCCGTACCGGCGGCAGTAGACCGCGACGAAGATGAGCACGATGAAGAACACGTCGCCCGCGACGACATGGCCGCTCAGCAGCGCGCCCAGTGACATCGCCGCGATCGCCACGGGCAGGCCGAGCGCCAGCGTGAGCGCCTGTTCGCGGCGCTGCTTCTCCTTGAGGGCGAAGGTGGCGACCATGGCGGCCATGGCGCCGGTCACCATGTGACCGACATCGGTTCCGAGCAGACCGAAGACGGCGAGCGCGAGAGCGATGGCACCGACGGTCCGCAGTCCCGCCATGAGTCGCAGGAGCCCCGGGTCGGATGCCGCGAACCGGTCCCAGATCCCCGCCCGACTCGGCCGTGTCACTGTCCTCACGCTGCCGCTTTTCCCTGCTCCCACGTCACGATCCGGACTTCCAGCATGGCACGCGCGGGCGACCGGTTCCTCGCAGCCTCACCGGCCGCGGTCGGCGTGATCGTCGTACGGGTGCCGCCGTGTTCCCGGTGGGGGAGCGGACACGACCGGGCCGCGTCTCGGCAGGTGTCCGGAGCCCTCGGCGCGCGTCCGGGGCGCGGCCCGGCGTGGATCCACGCGGTCCCGGCGGGCCTCCGCGCGCAACCATGCGGACTCAGCGCCGATCCGGGCGGAGGAAGACCTCGTCGCTGTAGCACCACGCCCAGGTCTCGCCCGCCTCCAGGGACCGGGCCAGTGGATGCCCGGACAGCTCGTAGTGGGCGGTCGCGTGCCGGCCCCGGGAACTGTCGCAGCAGCCCACATGCCCGCAGGTCAGGCAGGCGCGAAGGTGCACCCAGGAGGTGCCCTGGGCGAGGCACTCCGCGCAGCCGCCCGTGTCGGTGGAGCCCGCTTCGGGCACGGCGAGCTCCAGATGCGAGCAGCTCCGCCCCTCCGGCCGGCCGCCGTCCTCGGCGACGATCCACCCGTGTTCCGATGCCTCATGAGGTGCCATGCGACGAGTCTCCCCGCCCGGAAACGGCAGCGCAGTCCTTGGGCGGCCGGGAGACGGCCGGCGGCGACCGGTCCCGGCCGGTCGGAAGAGCACGGTGCACCGTCGACCGGCCCACGCGGGGTGCGCCGGCGCGGACATGGCCCTCGGCGCTTCACCGGGCCGGGCGGGCGCCGACTCGGCGCCGCGTTGTACGGCCGTCCTGCCCGAACCTCTTGTGGGAGCGCTCCCAAGGAGTCAGGATGCCGCTCATGAACCCATTGCCGATCATTCGCGCCTACCGGCCCACTGACCGTGCGGCCGTCGCCGACGTCTGTGTGAGCACCGCGGACGAGGGAGGGGATTCGCGTGCCCGGTTCCCCGACGAGGAGTTGATGCCGACGATCTTCGCCGAGCCCTACTGTCATCTCGATCCCGGACTGGCCTTCGTCCTGGACGACGGGAGCGGCCGGGCGGTCGGCTATGTCGTCGGCACCGGGGACACCGCGGACTTCGTCGCGAGGTTCCGCGACATCTGGATCCCGCGCGTCGCGCACCGCTATCCCGCCCTCACGGCACCGCCCCGCACGCCGAGCGAGGAGATGGTCGGGCTGCTGCACACTCCCGAGCGCATGATCCTGCCCGAACTCGCCGACCACCCGGCGCACTTGCACATCGACCTGCTGCCGGACTTCCAACGGCGCGGTCACGGAAGGGCGTTGATGGACACCTTCCTGACCGCGCTGCACGACCGCGGGGTGCGGGCCGTCCATCTGGGCATGGTCACCGCCAACACGTCCGCGCGGGCGTTCTACGACCGTCTCGGCTTCCACGAGATCCCCGTCGAGGACCCCGGTCCGCTCACCTACCTGGGCAGGTCCACGGTGGTCGAGAAGGCGGCGGACGCCGAACGGCCGCTCACCGTGCGGGTGTCGGGGAGTTCCGGGCGTCCGTAGCCGCCCCGGTGTGCGGGGAGGTGCCGCTCCCGTTCGGCGCGCCGGTCGGGGCGTACCGCTGGCGGAAAGATGCGGACGTACGACGGATGCAACCGGTTCCGGCGGCCGGCGGACCGCCGGAACCGGTGCGGGTACGCCGTGGACC
>NZ_JBHWVI010000206.1:0-16187 GCF_042737005.1 Streptomyces sp. NPDC060027 | reverse complement strand
GGTGCTCACATGACGGAAGCGTCGCGGGAGAACCTCAGACGAGGTTCACCGACCGCGCCGACGTCGCGCCGATCTCCTCGGAGAGCTCGGTGAGGACGCTCTGCGGGACCGTGTCGTCGACGGTGAGGACCGCGAGGGCCTCGCCACCGACGGCCGCGCGGGCGACCTGCATGCCGGCGATGTTGATGCCGGACTCGCCGAGGATGCGGCCGACGGTGCCGACCACGCCGGGACGGTCCTCGTAGCTCAGCACGACCATGTGGTCGGCGAGCGCGAGGTCCACGTCGTACTCGCCGACGGCGACGATCTTCTGCAGGTGCTTCGGGCCGGCGAGCGTGCCGGAGACCGCAATCTCCTGGCCGTCGCTGAGCGTGCCGCGCACGGTGACCACGTTGCGGTGGTCGGGGGACTCCGAGCTCGTGGTCAGTCGGACCTCGACGCCGCGCTCCTGCGCGAACAGCGGGGCGTTGACGTACGACACGGTCTCGTCGACTACGTCCTCGAACACGCCCTTGAGCGCGGAGAGTTCGAGCACCTTGACGTCGTGCTGGGTGATCTCGCCGTACACCTCGACGTCGAGGCGGGCCGCGACCTCGCCCGCGAGGGCGGTGAAGATGCGGCCGAGCTTCTCGGCGAGCGGGAGACCGGGCTTGACGTCCTCGGCGATGACGCCGCCCTGGACGTTGACCGCGTCGGGGACGAGCTCACCGGCGAGGGCGAGGCGCACCGAGCGGGCGACGGAGATGCCCGCCTTCTCCTGCGCCTCGTCCGTGGAGGCGCCGAGGTGCGGGGTGCAGACGACCTCGTCGAGCTCGAAGAGCGGGGAGTCCGTGCAGGGCTCCTTCGCGTACACGTCGAGGCCGGCGCCGGCGACGCGGCCCTCCTTGAGCGCCGCGTACAGCGCCTCCTCGTCGACGATCCCGCCGCGCGCGGCGTTCACGATGCGCACCGTCGGCTTGACCTTGTGCAGCGCCTCGTGACCGATGAGACCGAGGGTCTCGGGGGTCTTCGGCAGGTGCACGGTGATGAAGTCCGAGACCTCGAGCAGCTCGTCGAGGGTGAGGATCTTGACGCCCATCTGCGCGGCCCGCGCGGGCTGGATGTACGGGTCGTAGGCGACGACCTTCATGCCGAACGCGGACATGCGCTGGGCGACGAGCGCGCCGATGCGACCGAGGCCGACGACACCGAGGGTCTTCTCGGCGAGCTCGACACCGGTGTACTTGCTGCGCTTCCACTCGCCGTTCTTCAGGGCCGTGTTGGCCTGCGGGATGTGGCGCGCGGTGGCGAGGAGGAGACCGCAGGCCAGCTCGGCCGCGGTCACGATGTTGGAGGTGGGGGCGTTGACGACCATGACGCCGGCCTTGGTGGCGGCGGAGACGTCGACGTTGTCCAGGCCGACGCCGGCTCGTGCGACGACCTTCAGCTTCTTGGCGGCGGCGACGGCCTCGGCGTCGACCTTGGTGGCCGAGCGGATCAGAATCGCGTCGACGTCGGCGATGGCGGGCAGCAGCTCGGCGCGGTCGGCGCCGTTCGCGTGCCGGATCTCGAAGTCCGGGCCCAGGGCGTCTACGGTCGCGGGCGACAGCTCTTCAGCGATGAGTACGACAGGTTTCGAGCTCACGTGAGTCCTCACAAGTCCAATGCGGACGGCCGTCCCGACGGCCGCAGGCGGTGGAGGGTTTGTAGCGGCCCCGGGGCGTGCCTGCACTTCTTGGGGGTCGCTTGAGCCGCGTGGAAGACGCACGACGCTGTGGGCCTGACGCGTTGTTGATGTGCAGCAGTGTAGTGGCGCCGCCGAGGTCGTCCTGCGCCTCCGCGGAAGGATCACCCGTCCGTGGCTGGACGGGATGTCCAACACCGTGTCCACGGGCGTTACCCGCGGTTCGACGAAGGGGCCGGAGCATGCCGCCCCGGCCCCTCGTCGTAGGGCTTACGCCTCGTCGTCGTTCACCCACGACATGAGCTTGCGCAGCTCCTTGCCGGTGGTCTCCAGGAGGTGGTTCTCGTCCTGGGTCTTGTACTCGTTGTACTTCTTCAGGCCCGAGTGGTACTCGTCCATCCAGTTACGGGCGAACGTGCCGTCCTGGATCTCGGCGAGGACCTGCTTCATCTCGGCCTTGGTGGCGTCCGTGATGATGCGCGGGCCGGTGATGTAGTCGCCCCACTCGGCGGTCTCGGAGACGGACCAGCGCATCTTCTCCAGGCCGCCCTCGTACATGAGGTCGACGATGAGCTTCAGCTCGTGCAGGCACTCGAAGTACGCGATCTCCGGCTGGTAGCCGGCCTCGGTCAGCGTCTCGAAACCGGCCTTGACCAGGGCGGCGGTGCCACCGCAGAGGACGGCCTGCTCACCGAACAGGTCGGTCTCGGTCTCCTCGGTGAAGGTCGTCTTGATGACGCCGGCGCGGGTGCCGCCGATGGCCTTGGCGTACGAGAGGGTGAGCGCGAAGGCGTTGCCGGTCGCGTCCTGCTCGACGGCCGCGATGCAGGGAACGCCGCGACCCTCCTCGTACTGGCGGCGCACGAGGTGGCCCGGGCCCTTGGGGGCGACCATGCAGACGTCGATGCCGGCCGGGGGCTTGATGAAGCCGTAGCGGATGTTCAGGCCGTGGCCGAAGAACAGCGCGTCGCCGTCGTTGAGGTTGTCCTTGATGGACTCCTCGTAGACCTGGGACTGGATGGGGTCCGGCACGAGGATCATGATGACGTCGGCCTCGGCCGCGGCCTCCGACGGCGTCACCACGCGCAGGCCCTGCTCCTCGGCCTTCGCCTTGGACTTGGAGCCCTCGTGCAGACCGACGCGGACGTCGACACCCGAGTCGCGCAGCGACAGCGCGTGGGCGTGGCCCTGGCTGCCGTAGCCGATGACCGCGACCTTGCGGCCCTGGATGATGGACAGGTCGGCGTCGTCGTCGTAGAACAGCTCGGCCACTGGGGTTCTCCTTGTTTTCCGGTATTTCCGGTGTTGCGTCCCACCGTACGGCGGGCGGGGGAAGGGAAGTCTTCGGGTCTCGGTATACGGGCGGACGGTGCTCGCCAGCCCGCCCGTGTACCGGCGCTTTCCTGACTTAGGCCGACCGGTCCAGTGCGCGCAGCGACCGGTCCGTGATCGAACGCGCCCCGCGTCCGATCGCGATCGTGCCGGACTGGACGAGCTCCTTGATGCCGAACGGCTCCAGCATCTTGAGCATGGCCTCCAGCTTGTCGGCGCCACCGGTGGCCTCGATGGTGACGGCCTCCGGGGAGACGTCGACCGTCTTGGCGCGGAAGAGCTGGACGATCTCGACGATCTGGGAGCGCGTCTCGTTGTCGGCGCGCACCTTCACCAGAACGAGTTCCCGCTGAACGGCGGAACCGGGTTCCAGCTCGACGATCTTCAGGACGTTGACGAGTTTGTTGAGCTGCTTGGTGACCTGTTCGAGCGGCAGTTCCTCGATCACGTTCACCACGATGGTGATGCGCGAGATCTCGGGGTGCTCGGTGACACCGACGGCGAGGGAGTCGATGTTGAAGCCGCGCCGGGAGAACAGGGCGGTGATCCGGGCGAGGACACCGGGCTTGTTCTCGACGAGGACGGAGAGGGTGTGCTTGCTCATGGGTCTGACTCGGCTCTCTCTCAGTCGTCTTCGTTGTCGCCGAAGTCGGGGCGGACGTCCCGGGCGAACATGACCTCGTCGTTGGAGGTGCCGGCGGCGACCATCGGCCACACCATCGCGTCCTCGTGGACGATGAAGTCGACCACGACCGGACGGTCGTTGATCGAGTTCGCCTCCTCGATCACCTTGTCGAGGTCGTCCGGGGACTCGCAGCGGATGGCGTAGCAGCCCATGGCCTCCGACAGCTTGACGAAGTCGGGGACGCGGGTGCCGGCGCTCGGCTGCTTGCCGTCGGCGTCCGGGCCGCTGTGCAGCACGGTGTTGGAGTAGCGCTGGTTGTAGAAGAGGGTCTGCCACTGGCGGACCATCCCGAGGGCGCCGTTGTTGATGATGGCGACCTTGATCGGGATGTTGTTCAGGGCGCAGGTGGTGAGTTCCTGGTTGGTCATCTGGAAGCAGCCGTCGCCGTCGACCGCCCAGACCGTACGGTCCGGCTGCCCCGCCTTGGCGCCCATCGCGGCCGGGACCGCGTAGCCCATCGTTCCGGCGCCGCCGGAGTTCAGCCAGGTCGAGGGCTGCTCGTACTGGATGTAGTGCGCGGCCCACATCTGGTGCTGGCCGACGCCCGCCGCGAAGATCGTGCCCTCCGGGGCGAGCTGCCCGATGCGCTCGATGACCTGCTGCGGCGACAGCGAGCCGTTGTCGGGCTGCTCGTAGCCGAGCGGGTACGTCTCGCGCCAGCGGTTGAGGTCGTTCCACCAGGCGGTGTAGTCGCCGGTGTTGCCCTCGCTGTGCTCCTTCTGCACCGCCTGCACCAGGTCGGCGATGACCTCGCGGGCGTCTCCGACGATCGGCACGTCGGCGGCGCGGTTCTTGCCGATCTCGGCCGGGTCGATGTCGGCGTGGACGATCTTGGCGAACGGGGCGAAGCTGTCCAGCTTGCCGGTGACGCGGTCGTCGAATCGGGCTCCGAGGGCGACGATCAGGTCGGCCTTCTGCAGCGCGGTGACGGCGGTGACCGAACCGTGCATGCCCGGCATTCCCACGTGCAGCGGGTGGCTGTCGGGGAACGCGCCGAGCGCCATCAGCGTGGTGGTGACGGGCGCTCCGGTGAGTTCCGCGAGGACCTTCAGCTCGGCGGTGGCGCTCGCCTTGAGGACGCCGCCGCCGACGTACAGCACGGGCCGCTTGGCCTGGGTGAGCAGCTTGGCGGCCTCGCGGATCTGCTTGGCGTGCGGCTTGGTCACCGGGCGGTAGCCGGGCAGGTCCTGGGTGGGCGGCCACTGGAAGGTGGTCCGCGCCTGGAGGGCGTCCTTGGCGATGTCGACGAGGACCGGGCCGGGACGGCCGGTGGAGGCGATGTGGAAGGCCTCCGCGATCGTCCGCGGGATGTCCTCGGCCTTGGTCACCAGGAAGTTGTGCTTGGTGATCGGCATCGTGATGCCGACGATGTCCGCCTCCTGGAAGGCGTCCGTGCCGATCGCCTTGGACGCGACCTGCCCGGTGATCGCCACGAGCGGCACCGAGTCCATGTGCGCGTCGGCGATCGGCGTGACCAGGTTGGTCGCGCCGGGGCCGCTGGTCGCCATGCAGACGCCGACCTTGCCGGTGGCCTGGGCGTAGCCAGTGGCCGCGTGGCCGGCGCCCTGCTCGTGCCGCACGAGCACGTGCCGCACGCGGCGGGAGTCCATCAGCGGGTCGTACGCCGGAAGGATCGCACCGCCGGGGATACCGAATACCGTCTCGGCCCCGACCTCCTCGAGCGAGCGGATGAGGGACTGCGCACCCGTGACGTGCTCGGGGGCGGACTGGTGTCCTCCGGAACGGGGCCGCGGCTGCGGATGGTGGGCCCCGGTGGCCTGCTCGGTCATCGGCATTCTCTTCTCGATGCTGAGGGTTTTTGCGACTTTTGTGCGATGTACGACTGGTGCCTGTGCAACAAAAAACCCCTCGTGCCGTGAGGCAAGCGAGGGGAGCGCGCCGGGTGCGGTCGCTGGGTGTTCCGGACCTTTCCGGTGACCACCTAGCTTCAGCCGACGCGCTTTCCAAGTACGAGAATTCGGGTGCGCATGGCATTGACCCTCTCCCCGGCACGCACCGACTGTCAAGTGGGTGGGACGGGAGTCTCATTATGTGAGCGGAGGGCTGTTCCACCCCCCAGAACAACGGGCACACCACTCGTATACACCCCCGCGCCGCCGCTGCCCGCGAACACGGGCTCGGCCGGGCCGTTGGGCACCGGATATTGTCCGGAAGAGAGCGCTCTGCGCAGCCGGTACTCGTCCAGCGGTCCGGAGAACGCCATGCCCTGCCCGTGGGTGCATCCCATCGCGCGCAGGGCGACGACCTGTTCCGGAAGGTCCACCCCGTCGGCCACGGACTGCAGCCCCAGATCGGTGGCGATCCGCAGCAGCCCGCTGGTGATCTTGTGCAGCCGGGCGGACTCGACGACTCCCTCGACAAGGCTCCTGTCGAGCCGCAGTACGTCGACGGGGAGCCGCCGGAGCGCCGTGATCGCCGCGTAGCCGCTGCCGAAGCCGTCCAGGGCGATCCGCACACCCAGGCGCCTGAGCGCGTTCAGCCGGCGCTCCAGCTCATCCAGGGGGACGCGGGGGTCGGTGTCGGACAGCTCGATGATCAGACCGCCCGAGGCGAGCCCGTGCCGGGTGAGCAGGGACTCCACGGAGCCCAGCGGCATCGAGCGGTCCAGC
This sequence comes from Streptomyces sp. NPDC060027, assembly GCF_042737005.1. Lineage (NCBI taxonomy): Bacteria > Bacillati > Actinomycetota > Actinomycetes > Kitasatosporales > Streptomycetaceae > Streptomyces > Streptomyces sp. NPDC060027. Next base: position 9,877 of record NZ_JBHWVI010000206.1, on the reverse strand, counting down.
AGGCGCCGGGCCGTCATCCGGACCGCCACCGGCACGGCGACGCCCGCGGCGGTGCGCTCGGCGGCCTGCTCGACGGCCTCGTCGAGCATCCAGCGGCCCAGTTCGGCGGTCCTGTCGCTGTCCTCGGCGACGCGCAGGAACTCGGCGGGCGTGAAGAGCACTCCCTGGGAGGAACGCCAGCGCGCCTGCGCGGTGACCGAGGCGATCCGGCCATTCTCCAGCGACACCACGGGCTGGTGCAGCAGGGCGAACTCGCCGTCCTGGAGCGCGGAGCGCAGCCGGGTCGCCAGTTCCGCCTTGCGGACCACGTCCTGCTGCATCTGGGGTGCGTACAGCTCGACTCGGCCCTTTCCGGCCGCCTTGGCGCGGTACATGGCGAGGTCGGCATTGCGCAGCAACTCCCCCGCGCCCAGGCCGGGTTCGGCGAAGCCGACGCCGATGGACGCGGCGACCCGGACATCGTTGCCGTCGATGCAGTACGGCTGGGAGAGCCTGATCCGCAGACGGTCGGCCAGCTCCAGTATCTGCTGCTCACGGGCGGTACGGTCGCGGCCGCCGTCGCCGACGATGAGGGCCGCGAACTCGTCCCCGCCCAGCCGAGCGGCGGTGTCGCCGTGCCGCACCGAGTCCTGGAGTCTGCGGGCGGCCTGGACGAGCAGTTCGTCGCCGGCCTGGTGCCCGATCGTGTCGTTGACGGCCTTGAAGCCGTCGAGGTCGATGAAGAGGACGGCGGTGCCCCGGTCGGACGAGCGGCGCCCGGACAGGGCCAGCTGGACGCGCCGGGTGAACAGCGCGCGGTTGGGCAGGTCGGTGAGCGGGTCGTGTTCGGCGTTGTGCTGCAACTGCGCCTGGAGCCGCACACGTTCGGTCACGTCACGGCTGTTGAAGATGAGGCCGCCGTGGTGCCGGTTGACGGTGGACTCCACGTTGAGCCAGCCGCCGTCGCCGGACCGGAAGCGGCACTCGATGCGGGTGGTGGGCTCCTCGGCGTGACTGGCCGCGAGGAACCGCCGCACTTCGTGGACCACGCAGCCGAGGTCCTCGGGGTGGATGAGGGAGGCGAGCTCGGAGCCGACGAGTTCCTCGGCGTCGCGGCCGTAGACCCCGGCGGCGGCCGGGCTGACGTACCTCAGGATGCCGTTCGGGGCGGCGATCATGATGACATCGCTGGAGCCCTGCACCAGGGAGCGGAAGTGGTTCTCCTTCTGGGCCAGCTCCTGGGTGAGGGTGATGTTGTCGAGCAGCATGATGCCCTGGCGCACCACGAGGGCGAGCACGACGAGGCCGGCGGTGACGAGCACCACGCGGTCCACATTGTGTCCGTTCAGGATGTTGTAGAGGATCCCCAACGTGCAGACGGCGGCGGCCAGATAGGGCGTCAGCGCGGCCAGTGAACCGCTGATGGGACGCGTCGCCGGGTGTCGGCGCTGCCCCGGACCCTGGGGGTTCGCGCGCGGGTGCCCGCTCGGCTGTCGCTCGTACGGATGCTCCTCCGGCCCGTGCTCCCCCTGACGTTCGCGGGACCCGGGGCCCTGCGGCCCCCCTGGTGATGCGTGGGACGCCCGAGGCTCCTGGGGTTCGTGCGGCGCATGGCTCCCTGGGGGGCCGTGCCGGTCCTGCTGGCGCTGTCCGAGGATGTGCACGCGCGCGTGCCCGTCCGGGCCGTGCTCGTCGGTGTCCGGGTGCCCGTGCCGGGTGACGACCCAGGGGGCGTACGCGAGAAGCAGCGAGCCGACGAACCAGCCCGCGTCGAGGAGCTGACCGGAGCGGTAGTTGTTGTGCAGGAGAGGCGAGGTGAACAGGGCGTCGCACATGACGGTCAGGGCGAGCGCCCCGATCGCGGTGTTCACCGCCGACCTGTTCACCGACGAACGGCGGAAGTGCAGCGCGAGCACCATGCTGACCAGCGCGATGTCCAGCAGCGGGTACGCCAGTGACAGCGCGGTGTGCGCGACGCTCGGCCCGTCGAACTTCGCGGCCTGGGCGAGCGCCAGGCTCCAGGACAGGGTGAGCAGCGAGCCGCCGATCAGCCAGGCGTCCAGCGCGAGGCACACCCAACCCGCCTTGGTGACGGGCCTCTTGGCGAGAACCAGCAGTCCCACGATGGCGGGCGGCGCGAAGCAGAGGAAGAACAGATCGGCGTAACTCGGGCTGGGGACAGGGCGGTCGAGGACGACCTCGTACCACCCCCAGACCAGATTCCCGAGCGAGGCCATCACCGAGGAGAGCGCGAAGAGCAGCCACGCGGGTCGAAAACGGCTGCGGCGATGACGGGCGTAGAGAAAGCAGGAAACCGCCGCGGTGCCCGCCGCGACGCTCAGTCCGAAGTCGCCCATGACCAAGGCGAGACTCGCGGAGCCCCAGCCGAGCGCGGAACCGACGGCGTATCCCGCGCACACCAGGGCCAGCACCAGTTGCGAGAACAGGCCCGTCCCGCCGTCGAAGACCGGCCGACGGGCCAGCAGCGCCCCTGGGGAGCTCACCGGGCCCACCCGGTCCGCACCCCGGGGTCCCGCTGATCCCGGTGCGCCGGGTGCGCATGCCTCCGGCGGCCTCCGTGCCTGCGGTGGTGATGGCCGCCGTGGCCGCGTCCGTGCGTGGTCGCGCGCCAGGGTCGTCGGCGGCGGCCCCGCCGCGTCGGATCGTTGGTCCATAGGCCGTGCATCGCCCGTCGCCCCCCTCGCAGTCTCAATGTCCGTCCCCGGCGCCGAACGGTGCGCGGCGCAGCCCCTGTCGGGACGATACACCAGTCTCGTCACTCAGGGACATAGTTCCTCTACGCTCCGTGACGACCAGGGACTATGCCGGTACTGCCCGCATTCGGAGAACTGCGGAGGGTGCCCGAAGCGGACGGTGAGCGAGCGGGACGTTGCTCAAGTGCCGGTGGTAAGGACCACGTTCCGCAGCGGCTCCCGGTTCACGAAGAGAGTCAGCTGGTCCGCCAGCAGCCGCTTGGCGCGCGGCCAGAACGCCGAGGTGGGGCCGCCGACATGGGGGCTGATGAGCACGCCGGGCGCGTGCCACAACGGGTGCCCCTGGGGCAGCGGTTCGGGGTCGGTGACGTCGAGGGCCGCGGTGATGCGCCCGCTCTCCAGCTCGGCGAGGAGCGCCTTGGTGTCGACGACGGGGCCGCGGGCCACGTTCACGAGGAGCGCGCCGTCCTTCATCCGGGACAGGAAGTCGGCGTTCACCAGGCCACGGGTGCTCTCCGTGAGCGGCGTGGACAGCACGACGATGTCGAATTCGGGGAGCAGGGAAGGCAGTTCCGTGAGGGGGCGCACGGGACCGCGCTCCGTGGCGCGAGCGGAGCGCGCGACGCGCTCCACCCGCGCGAGCTCGAACGGCGCGAGCCGGTCCTCGATGGCGGACCCGATCGACCCGTAGCCCACGATGAGGACCGACTTGTCGGCCAGCGAGGGACGGAAGCCTGAGCGCCACTCCTCCTTGTCCTGGCCCCGCACGAAGTCGGGGATCCCGCGCAGCGAGGCGAGGACCAGGGCGAGGGTGAGCTCGCCCGTGCTCGCCTCGTGCACCCCGCGTGCGTTGCACAACACCACGCCGGAACGAAGGGACTTGAGACTCGGCAGGACGTGGTCGACGCCGGCGGAGAGCGTCTGCACGACCCGGACCGAGGTCATTTCGGACATCGGACGCTGCGAGACGGCGGGCGGCTTCATGTACGGCACGACGTAGAACGCGCAGTCGGCCGGATCCGCGGGAAACTCCTGGTCGCCGTCCCAGAAGCGGTAGTTGAGGCCTTCGGGGAGTCCCTGGATCTCGGCGGCGTGAAAGGGAAGCCACACATCGGAAGTCATGGTCAGGAGGCTATGCCAGGTGCCCATGCCCGCAGAGGTTAGGTTGGGGTGCCAGCAGAAGGAGGATTACGGCCAGGTGGAGCGCAGAACGATCGGGGCCGCGGCACTCGATGTCGGGGCGGTCGGGCTCGGATGCATGCCGATGAGCTGGGCTTACACCGGGTCGCGGCAGCGCGGCGAGGAGTCGCTGCGCGCGGTGCACGCGGCGCTCGACCGGGGCTCGACGCTGCTCGACACGGCAGACATGTACGGCCCCTTCACCAATGAACTGCTCCTCGGGCGGGTGCTCAAGGAGCGGCGCTCCGAGGCCTTCGTGTCGACCAAGGTCGGCCTGCTGGTGGGCGACCAGCACATTGTGGCCAACGGCCGCCCCGGCTATGTGAAGCGCGCGTGCGACGCGTCGTTGCGCCGGCTCCAGACGGACGTGATCGATCTCTATCAGCTGCACCGCGCGGACCCGGAGGTACCGGTCGAGGAGACCTGGGGCGCGATGGCCGAACTCGTCTCGGCCGGAAAGGTGCGCTCGCTCGGGCTGTCCGCGGTGGGCGCCCGGTCCGCCCGCCGCTCGGGGGCGCGGCTGCACGACGAAACGATCCGGCAGCTGGAGCGGGTGCAGCAGGTGTTCCCGGTGAGCGCCGTGCAGGCCGAGCTGTCGGTGTGGTCGACGGAGGCGCTGGACGCGCTGCTGCCGTGGTGTGCGGCGCGCGGCGTCGGGTTCCTCGCCGCGATGCCGCTCGGCAACGGCTTCCTGACCGGCACGCTGACCCCCGGCGAGGGCTTCGAGCCCGACGACGTGCGGGCCCGCCATCCCCGTTTCACCGCCGAGATGATGGCCGCGAACCAGCCCGTCGTCGTGGGTCTGCGGCGCATCGCCCGGCGTCACGGGGGCGACGGCCGTCCCGTCACGCCCGCTCAGGTGGCGCTCGCGTGGGTCCTGGCGCAGGGGCGGCACGTGGTCCCGGTGCCGGGGACCAAGCGGGAGCGCTGGGTCACCGAGAACGCGGGGGCGGCCGGGCTGCGGCTGACGGCGGAGGACCTCGCGGAGGTGGCGGGGCTGCCGGGGGCGCTGGGATCCTGGGACTGAGCGGAGGTTCCGTGTCTCCGCTTCCGGATCCGGGTGCGGATTGCCCGTCCGTGATCGGGAACCCGTGGAACGCGAGCGGTGTATGAACGGTAGGACCGCCGCGTCGAAGGGACACTGATGGTGCAGGTTCGAGCAGTGACAGCCGTGTTGGCCACGGCAGCGCTTCTGATGACGGCAGGCTGTTCCTCCGGCGACGGAGGGGGTTCGGACGGCCCGGGCGCGCTCCCGGCCCTCGGGAGTACGCCGCCGCAGTCGTCGTCCTCCCCGAGCGCCTCCCCCGAGGCGACACCGCCCGCGAAGGGCTCGGTGAAGGTCCTGCGCACCGTCACCGACGATCTGGACTCCCCCTGGGGCCTCACCCCGCTGGCCGAGGGCGGTCTGCTGGTCTCCTCGCGCGACAAGGGGACGATCACCCGGATCGACGAGAAGACCGGCAAGAAGACGGTGCTGGGCGAGGTCCCCGGGGTGGCCGCCGCCGGCGAGGGCGGCCTCCTGGGCATCGCGCTCTCCCCCGAGTACGCCTCCGACCACATGATCTACGCCTATCTGACCACGGCCTCCGACAATCGCATCGTCCGCATGCTGTACGACGAGCGGAAGCCGTCCGGCGAGCAGCTGGGCGCACCGGACACGATATTCAAGGGCATCCCCAAGGGAATGATCCACAACGGCGGCCGGATCGCGTTCGGCCCGGACAAGATGCTGTACGCGGGGGCGGGCGAGACGGGTGACCGGGGTCAGGCCCAGGACAAGAAGGCGCTCGGCGGCAAGATCCTGCGGATGACGCCGGAGGGTGAGCCCGCGCCGGGCAATCCGTTCGGCGACTCGGTCGTGTACTCGTACGGGCATCGCAATGTCCAGGGCCTCGCCTGGGACGACAAACAGCGGCTGTGGGCCTCCGAGTTCGGCCAGGACACCTGGGACGAGCTGAACCAGATCAAGCCTGGCGACAACTACGGCTGGCCGGTGGTGGAAGGCATCGGCGACAACGCCAAGTACCACGACCCGGTCGCCCAGTGGCACACCGACGACGCCTCTCCGAGCGGGATCGCCTACGCCGAGGGGTCCCTGTGGATGGCGGGTCTCAAGGGCGAGCGCCTGTGGCGCATCCCGTTGAACGGCACCAAGACGTCCACGGACCCCGAGGCCTTCCTGGAGGGCAAGTACGGCCGCCTCCGCACGGTCGTCTCCGCGGGCGGCGACAGACTCTGGCTGACCACGAGCGAGACCGACGGCCGCGGCAGCCCCACGAAGGACGACGACCTGCTTCTGGAGATACAGGTGAAGTAAGGGAGAGGGAGCAGGGCTACGGGGCCTGCGTGGGCTCCGGGCCCTGCGTGGGCGCCCGGCTCTGCGTGGGCCCGGCGTCCGGTTCCGGCTCGGGCTCGGGCTCCGGTTCCGGCTCGGGCTCCGGCTCCGGCTCCGGCTCCGGCGGGGTATCCGATGCAGGCTCGGTTTCGGGCTCGGGATCGAGGTGGGATTCCGGTTCGGGCTCGGGATCGAGGTGGGATTCCGGTTCGGGCTCCGGCTCCGGCTCCGGCTCCGGTTGATGGGCAGGCCGGTGCTCCTGGCCCGGTGCCCGTACGACGACCTTGCCCGAGGCGAGGTCTATCGGGCCGCGGCCCGGGTCGCCGTCGTTCACGTCCACGCGGGACAGTTCCAGCCGCTTGCGTTCGTCGTTCGTGTGCTTGCGGCCTGGCGCGAAGAGCTCCTCGAACATGTTGAACACGACGCCTCCCTTCGTCCCGGGACCCTCGCAGCGTAGACCTCAGCCCGCCGCCCGGGCGGCGGGGGTCTCCGGCGGGAAGAGCCGCAGCCTGTGCGCCAGGGCCGCCGCCTCCCCCCGTCCTGAGACGTCCAGCTTGGCCAGAATGTTCGAGACGTGGACGCTGGCCGTCTTCGGGGAGATGAAGAGCTCCTCGGCGATCTGGCGGTTGCTGCGGCCGACGGCGACGAGGCGCAGGACGTCGCGCTCGCGGCTGGTGAGACCGAGTGCGACCGCGGGGTCGGCGGTTGCGGCGTCGGACCGTGCGGGGGCGTGCTCCAGGGTGAGGCGGGCGCGCTGGGCGAGCAGGACGACGGCGTCGGCGAGCGGGCGGGCGCCGAGGTGGTCGGCGGCGGCGCGGGCCAGCCGGAGGAGTTCCGTGGCGCGGACGCGCTCGTCGTCGTCCGCGCCGGTGAGGAGCAGGGACTCGGCGAGGCGGAGGCGGACCCGGGCGAGGTCGTAGGGGCGCTCCAGGGGTTCGAGGTCCCTGACCACCTCGAACCACTGGTCCGGCGTGCTCACGCCCTCGGCCCGCTGGAGTTCGGCGCGGACCCAGTCGGCGTGGGCGACCCAGATGGGCGCTCCCGTGGCCAGGGTCTTCGCGGCCGTGCGGATGCGCTCCAGGGTCGGGGCGCGGCCGGGTCCGGCGACGGGCAGACCGCGGGCGTCGGCCTCCGCGGTGGCGGCGGCCAGGAGCAGCGGCCAGGCGTAGCGCTGGGTGCCGGGCGGGAAGCCCGCGTCCAGGGCCTGCTCCAGGGCGCCCCGGGCGTCGAGGAGGCGGCCCTCGTCGGCGGCGAGGCCGATGGTGGTGCCCAGCAGCGGCAGGGAATGCTGGGGCATCGGGTCGTGGGTGCCGAAGTGGCCGCGTGCGGCGGCCAGTTGGCGTCCCGCCTCGATGAGGTCGCCGCGGGCGAGGGCGACGGGCGCGAGGCGGGCCGCGCCCACCCCGGAGGACTTGCCGCTGAGTCCGATGCCCAGCGCGTTGCGCGCGGCTTCGACGGCGTCGTCCCACTGACCGAGCGCGAACAGCGATTCGGAGAGGTTGCCCCAGACCCAGGCCTGGGTGTCCAGAAGGCCGTTCCTGCAGGCGAGTTCGACACCGTCGCGCAGGATCGCGACGGCCTCGCGGGAGCGGCCGACCGACTCCAGATGGGAGGGCAGGTTGATGTGCAGACGACCCACGACGTAGGCGGCGCCCTTCCGGTTCGCCCGTTCCCTGACCTGGTACATCTCCGCGAGCCCCGCCTCGACGTCCCCCGCGTCGACCATCAGGCCGCCGAGGGTGAGCCGGGCGTTCAGCTCCGTGTCCCGGGCGCCCACCATGCGTGCGTACTCCACGGCGCGCTCGGCCGCGGAGAGGGCGCCGTGGCCCGGTTCGTGCAGCATGCACCAGGCGGCGACCATGGACAGGACCTCGGCGTGCACCTCGGAGGGCGGCAGACCGCGCACCAGGTCCTGTGCGGTGGCGAGTTCTTTCCAGCCGTCGCCGCGGACCTGGGCCTGGACGAGCCGGGAGCGCTGGATCCAGAACCACGCGGCGCGCAGCGGGTCGCCCTCGTCCTCCAGGAGATGCAGCGCCCGTTTGGTCGTCTTCAGGGCGCGCTCGCGCTCGCCGCAGAGCCGGCCGGCGACGGCGGCCTCGGCCATCAGGTCGAGGTAGTGCAGGGGCGCGGTCGCGGGGTCGCAGCCGACCGGAGGATAGGCCTCCACGTAGTCGATGGGGCGCAGTTCGGCCCGTACGGCGTCGGGGGCCACCTCCCAGAGCTCCATGGCCCGCTCCAGGAGCCGCAGTTGCTCGGAGTGGGCGTGCCGGCGGCGGGCTTCGACAGAGGCGTCGAGGACGGCGGGCAGGGCCTTGGCGGCGTCGTGGGCGTGGTACCAGTAGCTGGCCAGGCGGGTGACGCGCTCGTCGGCCGGGACGAGTGCCGGGTCGGCCTCCAGGGCCTCGGCGTAGCGGCGGTTGAAGCGGGAGCGCTCACCGGGCAGCAGGTCGTCGCTGACCGCCTCGCGGACCAGGGAGTGGCGGAAGCGGTAGCCGTCACCGCCGGGCGAGGCGAGCAGGATGTTGGCGCCGACGCAGGCCCGCAGTGCCTCGATGAGGTCGTCCTCGGCGAGCTGTGCCACGGCGGCGAGCAGCGGGTACTCGACGGTGCAGCCGCCTTCGGCGACGATCCGGGCGACCCGCTGGGCGCTCTCCGGAAGTCCTTCGACGCGGACGAGGAGCAGGTCGCGCAGGGAGTCGGTGAGTCCCGTGCGGCAGCCTTCGTGGGCGGCGACGGCGAGTTCCTCGACGAAGAAGGCGTTGCCGTCGGAGCGGGCGAAGATCTCGTCGACCTGGGCGGGGTCGGGCTCGCGGGCCAGGATTCCGGCGATCTGGCGGCCGACCTCGGCCCGGCTGAAGCGGCCCAGGTCGATGCGGCGGACCGTGCGGAGGCGGTCGAGTTCGGCGAGCAGCGGGCGCAGCGGGTGGCGGCGGTGGATGTCGTCGGCGCGGTAGGTGGCGATCACGACGAGGCGGCCGGTGCGCAGCGTGCGGAAGAGGTAGGCGAGCAGATGGCGGGTGGAGGCGTCGGCCCAGTGCAGGTCTTCGAGGACGACGACGACCGTGCGGTCCGCGGCGATCCGTTCCAGGAGGCGGGCGGTGAGTTCGAAGAGGCGGGCCATGCCCTCCTCCTCGTACTGCCGTCCCCGGGTCGTCTCCGCGAGTTCGGGCAGCAGGCGGGCGAGTTCCTCCTCCTGTCCGGCGGACGCGGCGGCGAGCTCGTCGGGGAGGGTGCGGCGCAGCGCGCGCAGGGCGGTGGAGAACGGTGCGAAGGGGAGGCCGTCGGCGCCGATCTCTAGGCAGCCGCCGCAGGCGACGACGGCGCCCTCGCGGGCGGCGGCGGTGGCGAACTCCTCCAGGAGACGGGTCTTCCCGACTCCTGCCTCGCCGCCGAGCAGCAGCGCCTGTGGCTCTCCCTCGGCGGCACGGGCGAGCGCGCCGCTCAGCACTCCGAGTTCGTCGGCGCGTCCGACGAACACCGGGCTGACGGACCTGGTTTCCACGGGCCCGAGCATGGCACAGGGGCCCGACGGTGCGGCACCGGTTATTGGGAGGGCGATCAGTGCCCCGCCCTCCCGCCGGCCGGCGGGAAGGAGGCGGCCGACCCCCGTACGGCCGCCTCCCCGCACAGCCTGTGGACGGCCGACAGCCGTGCGGCCGTCCACACGCGC
>NZ_JBHWVI010000205.1:0-16296 GCF_042737005.1 Streptomyces sp. NPDC060027 | reverse complement strand
ACACGGCAACGCTCGCGATCCCGGCATCCCGGCACGCCCGGGCCACGCGGACAGCGATTTCGCCACGGTTGGCGATGAGCACCTTGCGCACGATGGCTCCCTCCTTGAAACAAGCCGAGTTTAGGGACAGCCAACACGACGTTTCGACCCGTCCCTAGTGGTGAGCTTGCCCACACGGAGCGTGATACGAGGCTCGCCCTACCCGCGAAATCCCTTGTCGTGCCAAGGCACGCGGGAATCCCTCCCTGAACCCTAGCCCTCCGATGTGGCCAAGGTCTCTGTGACTCCGTGCTGCGGCCCACAACGATTCTTTGTCGAGTCCCTACGAATGGCCCAATGATTCTTTGCCCTCGGCAGAACCCTTGTCCCGGGGTTTACCCGTTAGTAGCGTTCGGGATGTCTCGGACGTACTTGGGGTAACAGCACGCGGAAGTGGGTGGGGCCGGTGGTGCGCAGACCGGTGGCATGGGTGGCGGCGATCGTGCTCTTCGTGGAGGCGATCGGTATCGCACTCCTCAACTGGTTCCTGGGAGTGGTCGTCGACCGCCAGGACATGTCCCTGGCGGGGCTCGACTCCGACATGATGTCGGTGTCCTCGAAGGTCGGCGGACTGGTCTTCGGGCTCTACTTCGCGGCCTGTGCCGTGTCCGCCCTGCTGGTCGCGCTCCGCGACCGCGCGCCGGGCCTCCTCGGGCGTGTCCTGCTGGTCAGCGCCGCCGTGGTGCACGCCCTGCTCGGCGCCTTCACGGTGGGCCTGGTGGGCTGGGGGGCCTTCACCTTCATGATGGTCGTGCTCGGCCTGATCGTGTTCACCCTCCTGGCGTACGACCGCCGGGAGACGGGCCCCGTCGGCGCCGCGCCGCAGGGCGTCGGGAACGGCGACGGGGAAGGGGAGCGCGTCGACGAGGGGAAGCCCGTCGACGCGGACACGCCTGTCGAGGCGGGCGAGCCCGTCGACGAAGGTCATCGTGCCGACGAAGGGAAGCGCGTCGACCTGGGCAAGGGTGCGGACGCGAAGAGGGCCGGTGAAGAGGAGGCCGCCGTCACGGCGCCGCCCGCCCCCTCGACCACCTGACGGCCCTCCCGGGCGAGCCGAACTCCCCGGGCGAGCCGAACTCGCCGAGCAGGCCGACAGACGTCCCGACCGGCCGCCTCTTCGGGCCGGCCAGGCCGGCTGTCCACCCGGTCGACTGAGCCTTCGAACGACGCCCCGGTCGGTCGACCCTCCTCGTCCCGTCGGCCGGTCCGTCGAGGGTTCCCGGCTGTCCGGCCGTCGGGTCGTCGACTCGGCCAGGTCGAATGCCCGTTGCCCAGGCATCCCGGGTGTTCGATCGGCCCTCCGGTCGCCGCCGCGGTTCTCACTTGTCCCGGGGGGTCCACAACTCCGTGATGCCGACGCCCAGTTCGCCCAGGAGCCTGCGCACCATCGGCAGCGAGATGCCGATGACATTGCCGTGGTCGCCGTCGATGCCCTCGATGAAGGGCGCCGAGCGGCCGTCGAGGGTGAACGCGCCCGCCACGTGGAGGGGTTCGCCCGACGCGACGTACGCGGCGATCTCCGCGTCGGTCGGCTCGCCGAAGCGGACCACGGTCGAGGCGGTGGCGGACTCCCACCGCTTCTGTGTCGTGTCCCAGACGCAGTGTCCCGTCTGGAGTGTGCCCGCCCTGCCCCGCATCGCCTTCCAGCGCGCGGTGGCCTCCTCGGCGTCCGCGGGCTTGCCGAGGGCCTCGCCGTCCAGGTCCAGCACCGAGTCGCAGCCGATCACCAGCGCGCCCTGGACCTCGGGGCGTGCGGCGACGACGGAGGCCTTCGCCTCGGCGAGCGCGAGGGCGAGTTCGGCGGGGGTGGGCGCGGTGACGGCGTCCTCGTCGACCCCGCTCACGATCACCTCGGGGGCGAGTCCGGCCTGCCGCAGCAGGTTGAGCCGGGCGGGGGACTGCGAGGCGAGCACGAGGCGGCGGCGCGGCTGATCGGTCATGCGATCAGGGTATCGGCGCCGATCGGCCCTCGCCTCGGCCGCCGTTCGCTCGACGCGGGCGGGACGGGGCCGTCCGGTGCCGGGCGTGGTCCGGACCGGCGGAAAGCCCGGCCGGGCGGCCGTCGGGCGCGGGGTGCCGCCGTCGGGCGCCGGGCCGGGTCAGCGGATGCCCAGCAGGATCATCGCGACCACCATGGCCAGCGCCATGAGAACGCCCAGGCGTCGCAACATGTCCTGCATGTCGCGGAGTTCCTTGGGAGGTTCGTTCTCCGGATCGGACCACAGCATGTCGTCGATCGTGCGACGGCGGGACGGCCGCGCGCCTGAGTACGCGTACTCAACTTGCGGGCAACCTGTGTAAATGGGTCTGGGGTTTCTTTAGCGCGTCCGGGCCTGGTACCGTCATGGCTATCACTAAAGGAACTCCAGACCCGTTTGTGTGGCAGGAGAGGGAATCGCCATGTTCACCACCGCCTGGACCGCATCGCCCCAGCTCCCCAGTGAAGGCTTCACCCCCAACTGGTCGCGCGAGGGCTTCTGGCGCCAGTCGCTCCGCCAGGTCGTCCGCCTCACCGCGGGCGGCGGCCGGCTCCGCGTCCGGCTCTCCAACGCCTACGGCACCTCGCCGCTGCGCGTCGCGGGCGCCACCGTCGCCCGTACGGCCCGCGGGGCGGCCGTCGAGGCGGGCTCGGTGCGGCGGCTCACCTTCGGAGGGGCCGCCTCCGCCGAGATCCCGGCGCACGGCCACCTCGTCAGTGATCCCGCCGAACTCCCCCTGGAATCAAGGGAGTCGGTGACCGTCACCCTGCACTTCGACGCCGTCACGGGGCCCGCCACGTTTCACGCGCAGGCGTTCGCGACCAGCTACCGGGGTGCCGGGGACCGCCTCCACGACCTCGCGGGACACGGCTTCACACAGGACACCGAATCCTGGTACTTCCTGTCCGCCGTCGAGGTCGACACGGGCGGACGCGAGGACGGGATCGCGCTCTTCGGCGACTCCATCGCCGACGGCTTCGGCTCCACCCCGGGCGCGGACCGGCGCTGGTCCGACGCGCTCGCCGAACGCACCGGGAGGCCCGTCCTCAACGCGGGCATCGGCGGGAACCTGCTGCTCAACGACTCCGCCTGGTACGGCGAGAAGGGCGTCCACCGGCTCACCCGCGACGTCCTCGACCACCCGGGCGTGGACACACTGGTCGTACTCCAGGGCGTCAACGACATCGGCTTCAGCGAGACGGACGAACAGCCGACGTATCGGCCGGCTCCGGTGGTCGAGGCCGATGAACTCATCGCCGGATACCGGATGTTGATCCACGCGGCCCGCGCCCGTGGGCTCCGGGTGATCGGCGCGACCCTGCTGCCCTTCGGCGGCTCCGACCACTGGGGCGAGCACGCGGCGAAGGTGAGCCACGAGGTGAACGCGTGGATCCGCGACCCGGCGCGGGGAGAGTGGGACGCGGTCGTGGACCTGAACCGCGCCCTGGCCGATCCGGCGGACCCGGACCGGCTGAACCCGGCGTACGACTTCGGCGACCACCTGCACCCCGACGACGCGGGGTACGCGGTGATGGCCGAAGCCGTCGCGAAGGTGCTCCAGGGCCTGTCGGCCCTGCGTCCGGCCTAGCCGGGCCAGTAGCTGCGGCCCCAGGTCGTCGGGCCCGGCCGCGGAAGCCGGTGCGCGGCGATGCGGGCGGGGTCGGACCAGGAGTCGCGCGACCCGGACGCGCCGGACGGGGCGGATGCCACCGCCGCGGCGCGTGCGCGGACCACCGCCAGTGCGGCGGCCAGCTCCTCCGGGGTCGGGTTGCCCCGTACGACCTTGATCGTCATGTCTGCTCCCAGGATCCGGGTCTGCGGGGACTAGAGCGGGATGTTGCCGTGCTTCTTCGGCGGAAGGGACGCCCGCTTCGTGCGCAGCTGACGCAGGCCGCGCACGACGTGGGAGCGGGTCTGCGACGGCATGATCACGCCGTCGATGTAACCGCGCTCGGCCGCCGTGTACGGGTTCAGCAGGGTGTCCTCGTACTCCTGGATCAGGCGGGCCCGGGTGGCCTCCTGGTCCTCGGCGGCCGCGATGGTGCGGCGGTGCAGGATGTTCACCGCGCCCTGCGCGCCCATCACGGCGATCTGCGCGGTGGGCCAGGCGAGGTTGAGGTCGGCGCCCAGGTGCTTGGAGCCCATGACGTCGTACGCGCCGCCGAAGGCCTTGCGGGTGATGATCGTGATCAGCGGGACGGTCGCCTCGGCGTAGGCGTAGATCAGCTTGGCACCGCGGCGGATGATGCCCGTGTGCTCCTGGTCGACGCCCGGGAGGAAGCCGGGCACGTCCACGAAGGTGAGGACGGGCACGTTGAACGCGTCGCACGTCCGCACGAAGCGCGCGGCCTTCTCGCTCGCGTCGATGTCCAGACAACCGGCGAACTGCATCGGCTGGTTGGCGACGATGCCCACCGGGTGACCCTCGACCCGGCCGAAGCCGGTGAGGATGTTCGGCGCGAACAGCGACTGCGTCTCGAAGAACTCGGCGTCGTCCAGGACGTGTTCGATCACCGAGTGCATGTCGTACGGCTGGTTCGCGCTGTCCGGCACGATCGTGTCCAGCTCGCGGTCCTCGTCCGTGAGGGTGAGGTCCGCCTCCTCCGGGAACACCGGGGGCTCGCTGAGGTTGTTGGACGGCAGGTACGACAGCAGCTGCTTGACGTACTCGATGGCGTCCTTCTCGTCGCCCGCCATGTGATGGGCCACGCCCGACACGGCGTTGTGCGTGCGGGCGCCGCCCAGCTCCTCGAAGCCGACGTCCTCGCCCGTCACCGTCTTGATGACGTCAGGACCGGTGATGAACATGTGCGAGGTCTGGTCGACCATGACCGTGAAGTCGGTGATGGCGGGGGAGTACACCGCGCCGCCCGCGCACGGGCCGACGACCAGGCTGATCTGCGGGACGACACCCGACGCGTGCACGTTGCGGCGGAAGATCTCGCCGTACATGCCGAGAGCGCTGACGCCCTCCTGGATCCGCGCGCCGCCCGAGTCGTTGATGCCGATGACCGGGCAGCCGGTCTTCAGCGCGAAGTCCATCACCTTCATGATCTTCTGGCCGAAGACCTCGCCGAGGGCACCGCCGAAAACGGTGAAGTCCTGGGAGAACACGGCGATCGGGCGGCCGTCGACCGTGCCGTAGCCGGTGACCACGCCGTCGCCGTACGGGCGGTTGTTCTCCAGCCCGAAGTCGGTCGAGCGGTGCCGCGCGAACTCGTCGAACTCGACGAAGGAACCATCGTCCATCAGCAGTTCGATGCGCTCACGAGCCGTCAACTTGCCCTTGGCGTGCTGCTTTTCGACGGCGCGCTCCGAGCCGGCGTGCGTCGCCTCTTGGATGCGGCGCTGCAGATCCGCGAGCTTGCCCGCGGTGGTGTGGATGTCGGGGTGTTGCAGCTCTTCCGGCTCGGACATCGGGGTGCGGCTCCCTGCCTGCTCTAAGGGGACGTAAGAGTGAGGTGCTCAGAAGGGGGGCTTGCTACTCATCCGTAGCGTAGTGGTGTGCCTACCGATCGGCAGTGCGGCGTTTACCACACCTAGGGTGGGTTGCATGACGCCGCGAGATGCAGCAGACGCGAACGACAATCGGTGGTCCGACCTGGACCGTCCGCCGCTGAACGGGACCGCCCTGCGCAGGGCGCTGGTCCGTGACGACGGCTTGTGGTGCGACGTGGAGGTGGTGGAGCGCACCGGGTCCACCAACTCCGATCTGGTCGGCCTGGTCACCAAGGAGAACGCCGACGAGGGCGCGGTCCTCGTCGCCGAGGAACAGAACGCCGGGCGGGGTCGTCTGGACCGCCAGTGGACGGCACCGGCCCGCTCCGGCCTCTTCTTCTCCGTGGTGCTGAAGCCCACCGGTGTTCCCGTCGAACGCTGGGGCTGGCTGCCGCTGCTCACCGGCGTGGCCGTCGCGACGGCGCTCTCGCGCTCCGCCGGGGTCGACACGGCACTCAAGTGGCCCAACGACCTGCTGGTCACCGTGGACGGCGAGGAGCGCAAGGCCGGCGGCATCCTCGCCGAGCGCGCGGGCACCGACGCGGTCGTCGTCGGCATCGGCATCAACGTCTCGCTCCGCGAGGACGAGCTGCCGGTGCCCGGCGCCGGATCGCTGGCGCTGGCGGGCGCGACGACCACGGACCGTGACACCGTGCTGCGGGCCGTGCTGCGCTCCCTGGAGCAGTGGTACGAGCGCTGGCGCGCGGCGGGCGGCGACCCCGCCGCCTCCGGCCTCCAGGAGACGTACGCGGCCGGGTGCGCGACCCTCGGGCGCGAGGTGCGGGCCGAGCTGCCCGGAGGCCGGTCGATCGTCGGGGAGGCGGTGGCCGTGGACGGGGACGGGCGGCTCGTCATCGCCACGGAGGAAGGCGTGCAGGAGCCGGTGGGGGCCGGAGACGTGGTGCATCTGCGGGCGGTGTGAGGCGGTGTGAGGCGCTGGGTCCGCGGTCGGCCTGACGTGACGGGCCGGCGGGGGTGTGCGGCGACGGGCCGGCCGAGGTGCGGCGAGGGGCCGACGGGCGGTGTGACGCGATGGGGCCGAGGGTGGTGTGACGTGGTGCGTCCGCCGGCGGTGCGACATGGTGTGCCGGAGGGCGGAACGACGTGGTGCACTCGACCTCGGCACCGTCCCCGACCTCGGTCCCGGCATCGGGAGTGAGCCAGCGCACACCTGCCGTAGAGTTGAGCGCGGTCGATACCTGACCATGGCAGATCGGAAGGGCAGCAGGCGTGACCGTCGACGACACCGGCTCCGGCACGGGTGCCCACCCCGCCCCCGACGGCGAGCCGGGCCGTACCGCCGGGCCGGTCACGGACGCGACACCCGCACGGGCCGCCGCGGACGGCGAAACCCGGCAGGACGCCCGTCCCGGCGCCGGGACCGGCACCGGTCCGGAGGGCCGCCAGGACCACCGCCCGGAAGACCGCTCGGACGCGGGAACCGGCATCCGCAGGGACGACCATTCCGACGTGGGGAGCGACATCCGCAGGGACGACCGGGCCGACGTACGACCGGACGACCGGACCGACACACGGCCGGACGACCGGACCGACGCGCGACCGGACGTCCGGCCCGACGCGCGGCACGAGGCGAACGGCCGGGTGGACTCGCAGGCCGAGCCGGACTCCGGTGAGGACCCGCTGGCGCTGCGTCTGGAGGGGCTCATCCTCGGCGCCGAGCGCCGCTACACCCCGTTCCAGGCGGCCCGCAGCGCGGGCGTCTCCATGGAGCTGGCCTCCCGCTTCTGGCGGGCGATGGGTTTCGCCGACATCGGCCAGGCCAAGGCGCTGACCGAGGCGGACGTGCTCGCTCTGCGCCGTCTCGCCGGTCTCGTCGAGGCGGGCCTGCTGAGCGAGGCCATGGCCGTCCAGGTCGCCCGGTCCACCGGGCAGACCACCGCCCGTCTGGCCGAATGGCAGATCGATTCCTTCCTGGAGGGTCTGACCGAGCCCCCCGAGCCGGGGATGACCCGCACCGAGGTCACGTATCCCCTGATCGAACTGCTCCTGCCCGAGCTGGAGGAGTTCCTCGTCTACGTCTGGCGCCGCCAGCTCGCCGCCGCCACCGGCCGGGTCGTGCAGGCGGCGGACGACGAGGAGATGGTCGACCGCCGTCTGGCCGTCGGCTTCGCGGACCTGGTCGGCTTCACCCGGCTGACGCGCCGCATGGAGGAGGAGGAGCTCGGCGAGCTCGTCGAGGCCTTCGAGACCACGGCGGCGGACCTGGTGGCGGCGCACGGGGGCCGGCTCATCAAGACGCTGGGCGATGAGGTGCTCTACTCCGCGGACGACGCCGGTGTCGCCGCCGAGATCGCGCTGCGGCTCATCGAGACGATGGCGAACGACGAGACGATGCCGGAGCTGCGCGTCGGCATCGCCTTCGGCACGGTGACCACACGCATGGGCGACGTGTTCGGTACGACCGTGAATCTGGCGAGCCGCCTCACGTCGATAGCTCCGCGCGACGCCGTCCTCGTCGACGGTGCCTTCGCGGAGGAGCTGACCCGCACCGGCGACGCTCCGGCCTCCGAGGCGGAGGCCGCCGAGGCCGCGGCCACCGCGGAGAAGGAGGGCGAGGAACCGCCCTCGTACCGCTTCGCGCTCCAGCCGATGTGGCAGCGGCCCGTCCGCGGACTCGGCGTCATCGAACCGTGGCTGCTGGCCCGCCGGGACAACCAGACCTAGTACGGCCCTGACCTGCCGATGCGAGGCCGGTGGAGTCGAGCGGCGCGCACGCGGCGGGCGCGTGCCTGCCCAGTGCCGCCCTACCCGGTGCCGCCCTGCCCGGGGCGTCACTGGTGGCCGGGTGACAGCAGCCCGTTCACACAGATGCCGACGATCGGGACGCACACGTTCGGCGGCTGGTGCGACGGCGCCGGTGCGGGGGTCGTCGGGGGCGGGGTGTGCCGCGGGGCCGCGGTGGTGGGGACGGACGTGGGCGCCGGTGGCGGCGGAGTCGTGATGGCGGCCGTGGGGATGCCGGTGCTGTCCGGTGCGGTGGTGACGGGGGCGTCGCCGCGGGCCGCCGGGATCACGGCGGGGGCCGTCGGGAACGACGTCGGGTTCATGCTCACCCCTGGGGTGGGTGCCAAGCTCTCCCCGCCCATCACGGCGCTCCCTGTGGCGCTCCCCGCGGCGCTCTCCGCGGCGGTCCCGGGGTGCGCGGACGGGGGCAGGGCCTCGACGGTGGTGACGGCGTCGCCCGCCGCGTCCGTGTCCGTCGCCGTCGCGGCCGGCTCCGTCTCCGGGGTCGCGCCGCCCCCGGTCATCGACTCCGGTGTCATCCGGGCGAAGCTCAGCACGCCCGCCGCGAGCGCGAATCCCCCGACGGCGAAGAGCACGCGTCGCGGCCGGGGCCGACGGTGCCGCCCCCGGACGGTACGGAGCCGGACGGGAGCGGGGTCGTTGTCGCCGGATACGTCCGCGGGCCCGTGGACGCCGGCCGACCGCGGCGCCGGAACGATCCCTCGCGCCTGAGCAGCGGGATTCCTCCCGCTCTCCGGCACCTGAGCGCCCGCCGGAGCCTTGGCCCCGCGTGTCCGGGTGCCTGCCGCGGCCCCGGTTCCCCGCGTCCGGGTGCCCGCAGTGCCCTCGGGTGTCACCACCCCGGGTGCGGTACCCCAGATCTTCGCGGCCCGGCCCGGCCCGGCCCCGACGCTCGCGGCCCCGGCCGCCATGGAGCCGGGCTCCGCGAGTCCGGCCGCCCCGGCGAGGTCACCCGGAGCACCGACCTTCGCGACACCGGCGGCCGTGGGCCTCGCATTCCCCGTACCTGCGGTCGGCCTCGGCAGGGTCCTCGTGGCCCCCGTGCCCAGGTCACCCGGCCTCGTGGTGCCGGCGGCGGTGGGTCCGGACTTTCCGGCGTCGGTGGTCGCTGTGGGCAGGGCCCCCGTGGCCCTGGCGCCGAACTCGCCCGCCTCAGCGGCGCCGATGGCCGTGGGCCTCGTATTCCCCGTACCCGCGGTCGGCCTCGGCAGGGTCCTCGTGGCCCCCGTGCCCAGGTCACCCGACCTCGCGGCGCCGATGGCCGTCGGTCCGGCACCGGCAGCCTCCGCGTTCACGCCCCCGTGGTTCGCGGGGCCGGCGGTCGCGGACGTGACCGGGGCCGCGTCGGCGGCCGGTGTCGGCCGGGTCGACGTGGGTGCGGTCTTCGTGGCCGCCGGCGGGGTGGACCCCGCCGCCTCGGCTCCGGGGTTCACCTGCCCGGTCCCGGCGGGGGAGGCCGTCGTGACCCCGGCGCCGGCACCGCTCGCCTTCGCGGAGTCGGCCGTCGCGGATCCCGTCACGCCGTCCTTCGGGGCGGCTGCCGCGGCGGCTGGCGTCCTCACGGTGGCGGTCCGCACCGTGGCGGTCCGCACGGAGCCCGCGTTCAACGCGCCGTACGCGGTGGCGCTGAACGGCGTGGGGGCGGACATCGCCTTGCTGAGCGGCTTGACGCGGACCCATCGGGAACCGACCGGTGCGGCGGCCGCCGCGGTGGCCCCGGTCGCCGTGGCCGCGGTCGTCCTGGAGCCGGACCGCGGGGGGCCCACCTTCGTGGAGAGGGACGGCACCGGGCCCGCCGTGCCGGCCGGCGGCGGGCAGCCGGGCGAGGTGTCGGGCGGAGTCGCCCCGGTCTGCCTCGGGCCCATCGGCCGCGTGGCGGTGGATCGTGGGTCCGGCCGGGTGCTGCCGGCCTGCGGTGTCTCGCGGTTCGTCATGGTCGTCCCTCCCCGGTGTGCCGGCGTCCCGAATGCGCTGTGGCGGTGCGCAGGTTATGCGCGGTTTGAGGCCCGCGAACCGGAGTTGGACGGGATGTCACTCGAACGAGGAGGTACGGGGCGAGGGGGCGGGTTTCGTCGAACGGCCTCGGCTGCGATGATCGGGGCGTCGATTGTTAACCCGCGTTAACCGGGAGGGTGTCATGGCGCAGCAAGGGGCGGAGCAGAGGACGGAGCCGGGCGAGCGGAGGTTCGGGGAGTTCGTCGCCGTACGGCGGCACGCGCACGTCGCCGAGCTCGTCCTCGACCGGCCCAAGGCGATGAACGCGGTGTCCACGGACATGGCACGTTCCATCGCCGGTGCCTGCGACGCCCTCGCCGCCGACCGGGAAGTACGGGTGGTCGTGCTGACGTCCACCCATGAGCGCGCCTTCTGCGTCGGCGCCGACCTGAAGGAGCGGAACTCGTTCACGGATGCCGAGCTGGTGCGGCAGCGGCCGGTCGCGCGAGCCGCGTACACCGGTGTCCTGGAGCTGCCGATGCCGACCGTCGCCGCTGTCCACGGCTTCGCGCTGGGCGGCGGATTCGAGCTGGCGCTGTCCTGTGATCTGATCGTGGCCGACCGCACGGCGGTCGTCGGACTGCCCGAGGTGTCGGTCGGCGTGATCCCCGGCGGCGGCGGTACGCAGCTGCTGCCGCGCAGGGTCGGTGCCGCGCGCGCGGCCGAGCTGATCTTCTCGGCGCGGCGTCTGGAGGCGGCCGAGGCGCGGGAGTTGGGGCTGGTCGACGAGCTGGTGGAGGCGGGGCAGGACCGGGCCGAGGCACTCGCCCTGGCCGCCCGGATCGCCGCGAACTCCCCGGTGGGGCTGCGCGCGGCCAAGCGAGCCCTGCGTCTCGGTCAGGGACTCGACCTGCGGGCCGGCCTGGAGGTCGAGGACGCGGCCTGGCGGTCCGTCGCCTTCTCCGGCGACCGGGCCGAGGGTGTGGCCGCCTTCAACGAGAAGCGCAAGCCGGAGTGGCCGGGGGAGTAGCCCTCGTAGCCCGCCGCCCCTGGCCGGCCCTCCCGGGCCGGACCCCTGTTCGCCATACCAATGACCCAAATGTGGGCAAATATCCCTAGCCTGGGGTGATGGGTGAGGACAGTCGGCTGAGGGCCGTGGTGGCGCTGGCTCAGGGGATGGCGGCGGCGCACACTCCGCGGGAGTCGTGGCGGGCCGCGGCGCTCGGCGCGTGTCACGCGCTGACCGGGAGCTTCGCCGCGCTCTCCGTGTGGGAGCGTGAACTCGGCCGGCTGCGGGTGCTCGTCAACGTGGGCGACCGCGCCCCGGACGAGGACGAGTTCCCCGACGGGGAGGCCTATCCGGTGCACCAGTTCCCGGAGATCACCGAGTTCCTGCACGAGCGGTGGGCGGGCGGCGGCGAGCCCAACGCCTGGGTCGAGACCGCCGACGGCCCGGCGGCCGGACTCGCCGGGTACTGCCACCAGCGCGTGGCCGCCCTGCGCAGGCGCGGGCGCGGCTGCTGCGTCGTCGCGCCGATCGTGCTGCACGGGCGGGCGTGGGGCGAGCTCTACGTGGCCCGCCCGGCCGGCGCCCCCGTCTTCGGCCCGGCCGACGCCGACTTCGCGACCGTCCTCGCCTCCGTCGTCGCCGCCGGGATCGCCCAGACCGAGCGCCTGGAGGAGGCCCGGCGCCTCGCCTACACCGATGCCCTGACCGGACTGGCCAACCGCCGGGCCGTGGACGTACGTCTCGGCGAGGCCGTGGAGCGGCACAGGAGCGACGGATCCGTGGTCAGCCTCGTCGTCTGCGACCTCAACGGGCTCAAGCGGGTCAACGACACCCGGGGGCACGCCGTCGGCGACCGGCTCCTGGAACGGTTCGGGTCGGTGCTCTCGCTGTGCGGGGCCATGCTCCCCGGCACCCTCGCCGCGCGGCTGGGCGGTGACGAGTTCTGTCTGGTGGCGGTGGGGCCGCCGGCCGACGAGGTGGTCCGCATCGCCGACGAACTCTGCCGCCGCGCGGCCGAGTTGGAGCTGGGGGAAGGTGTGGCGTGCGGGGTCGCCTCGACCGAGGACCCGATCGGCCCCGTGCGGTCGGCGCGCCGGCTGTTCCGGCTGGCGGACGCGGCCCAGTACCGGGCGAAGGCGGTCCGCGCGGCGAAACCCGTGGTCGCCGGGCGCGAGGGCCCCGACGATCCCGTCGTACGTCTCGCGGACGCGCCGTCTCCCACGGCGGGCGAACGCCGCCGGTTCCGGGGACGGCACGGGCGGCCCGGTCCGTGAGAGGACGCGGGTGGCCCGGCTCGTGAGGCGGTCCGGGCGGCCCTGTCGGTCAGGCGGCCCCGGCGTCCGCTGTGACGTACGCCGAGGTAAGGGGTCAACCGGCCACCCACTAGTGACATCATCGAATTCACTGCGTACGCTCCTGAATATGGATATGCACACTGTGGTGGTGGGGACGTCCGGAGTGACCGCGTCCGACGTTCTCGCCGTGGCGCGCGACGGCGCCCGGATCGAGCTCTCCGACCAGGCGGTGGCGGCCCTCGCCGCGGCCCGCGAGATCGTGGAAGCGCTGGCCGCGAAGCCGGAGCCCGTCTACGGCGTCTCCACCGGCTTCGGCGCCCTGGCGAGCCGGCACATCAGCCCGGAACTGCGCGCCCAGCTGCAGCGCAACATCGTCCGCTCGCACGCCGCCGGCATGGGCCCGCGCGTGGAGCGCGAGGTCGTCCGCGCGCTGATGTTCCTGCGGCTCAAGACCGTCTGCTCCGGCCACACCGGTGTGCGTCCCGAGGTCGCGCAGACCATGGCGGACATCCTGAACGCCGGCATCACCCCGGTCGTGCACGAGTACGGCTCGCTCGGCTGCTCCGGTGACCTGGCGCCCCTTTCCCACTGCGCCCTGACCCTGATGGGCGAGGGGGACGCCGAGGGTCCCGACGGTGTCGTGCGGCCCGCGGGCGAACTGCTCGCCGAGGCCGGGATCACCCCCGTCGAGCTGCGCGAGAAGGAGGGCCTCGCCCTCCTCAACGGCACCGACGGCATGCTCGGCATGCTGGTCATGGCCCTCGCCGACCTGGAGACGCTCTACAAGTCGGCCGACGTCACCGCCGCGCTCTCCCTCGAGGCGCTGCTCGGCACGGACAAGGTCCTCGCCCCCGAGCTGCACGCCATCCGCCCGCACCCGGGCCAGGGTGCCAGCGCCGCCAACATGCTGGCCGTGCTGAAGGGTTCGGAGCTCACCGGTCACCACCAGGACGACGCCCCGCGCGTCCAGGACGCCTACTCCGTGCGCTGCGCCCCGCAGGTCGCGGGCGCCGGCCGGGACACCCTCGCGCACGCCCGCACGGTCGCCGAGCGCGAGCTGGCCTCCGCCGTCGACAACCCCGTGGTGCTTCCCGACGGCCGCGTCGAGTCGAACGGCAACTTCCACGGCGCCCCGGTCGCCTACGTCCTCGACTTCCTCGCCATCGCCGCCGCCGACCTCGGCTCGATCGCCGAGCGCCGCACCGACCGGCTGCTCGACAAGAACCGTTCGCACGGCCTGCCGCCGTTCCTCGCGGACGACGCCGGCGTCGACTCGGGCCTGATGATCGCCCAGTACACGCAGGCCGCGCTGGTCAGCGAGATGAAGCGGCTCGCCGTACCGGCGTCCGCCGACTCCATCCCCTCCTCCGCCATGCAGGAGGACCACGTCTCCATGGGCTGGTCGGCCGCGCGCAAGCTGCGTACCGCCGTGGACAACCTGACCCGCATCGTGGCGATCGAGCTGTACGCCGCCACGCGCGCGATCGAACTGCGCGAGGGACTGACCCCGGCCCCGGCGTCGCGGGCGGTCATCGACGCCGTGCGCGCGGCCGGCGTCCAGGGCCCCGGCCCGGACCGCTTCCTCGCCCCCGACCTGGAGGCGGCGGACGCGTTCGTGCGCGCCGGCCGCGTGGTGGCCACGGTCGAGCCGGTGACCGGTCCGCTCGCCTAGAGCCCGCTCTGCCGCGTCCCGTCCAGATCCTGCGTCCGGACGGGACGCGACGGCGTGTCGTACGGGGGCCGGGCACGTCCCCGGCCCCCACACCCCGCCTCGCACCCCCGTCCCAGGGTGTGCTACTGTCTCATTGATACGTTTTTGGTACCCATTTACTTTGTGCGCCTGATCGGAATCCTCCGCAGGCGCGTTTTGTTTTACCGGCATCTCCGGCATTACCCGGTGCATCTCCGGATGGGGGCCCACTACCTGTTCAGGAGAACAACATGGCTACTGGCACCGTGAAGTGGTTCAACTCGGAAAAGGGCTTCGGCTTCATCGAGCAGGACGGCGGCGGCCCCGACGTCTTCGCCCACTACTCGAACATCGCCAGCTCCGGCTTCCGTGAGCTCGTCGAGGGCCAGAAGGTCTCCTTCGAGGTCACGCAGGGCCAGAAGGGCCTGCAGGCGGAGAACATTCTCCCCGCCTAGTTCGAGCGCGCTTTTCCAGAGCCGGGTCCCGCGCCTTCGGGTGCGGGCCCGGCTCGCGCTGTGACAGCTCATGCAGGTGGTGAGCGCTGTGTGTGCAGTCCGTGGGGCCCAGGAAGGAAATCCAGATCCAGCATGACTCGATCCGAACGTCCCGTCCGTAAGCGGCCGGCAAACGCACGCGCCGCACAGACCGGCGGCTCCGCGAAGAGCGCCGGCCGCAACACCGGCCGGGGCGCGGGCCGCGGTGGCGCCCGCAAGGTCGCTCCGCCGCAGGAGTTCTCCCTGCCCGAGACCATTACACCCGCGCTGCCCGCCGTCGAGTCGTTCGACGCGCTGGACATGCCTGCCGCCCTGACGAAGACCCTCGCGGCCCAGGGCGTCACCGAGCCCTTCCCGATCCAGGGCGCCACCCTGCCCAACTCCCTCGCCGGGCGCGACGTGCTCGGCCGGGGACGCACCGGCTCCGGCAAGACGCTGGCCTTCGGGCTCGCCCTGCTGGCCCGCACGGCCGGTCGCCGGGCCGAGCCGAGGAACCCGCTCGCCCTCGTCCTCGTCCCCACACGCGAACTCGCCCAGCAGGTCGACGACGCGCTGACGCCGTACGCCACCGCGGTCAACCTCCGCGTCGCCACGGCCGTCGGCGGGATGTCGATCGGCCGGCAGGCCGGTTCGCTGCGCCGCGGCGTCGAGGTGCTCGTGGCCACCCCCGGGCGGCTCAAGGACCTCATCGAGCGGGGCGACTGCGCCCTCGGCCAGGTCGCGATCACGGTGCTCGACGAGGCCGACCAGATGGCCGACATGGGCTTCATGCCGCAGGTCGTCGCCCTGCTCAACCAGGTCGAGCCGGGCGGCCAGCGGCTGCTCTTCTCCGCCACGCTCGACAAGAACATCGACCGGCTCGTCAAGATGTTCCTCACCGACCCCGTGGTGCACTCCGTCGACCCGTCCGCGGGCGCGGTGACGACCATGGAGCACCACGTGCTGCACGTCGCCGACGAGACCGACAAGAAGGCGGTCGCCACGCGGATCGCCGCCCGTGACGGCCGGGTGATCCTCTTCGTCGACACCAAGCGCGGCGCCGACCGCTTCACCAAGCGGCTGCTCGCCAGCGGTGTCCGGGCCTCCGCCCTGCACGGCGGGCGCAGCCAGCCGCAGCGCAACCGCACCCTCGACCAGTTCAAGAACGGTCAGGTCACCGCGCTCGTCGCCACCAACGTGGCGGCCCGCGGAATCCACATCGACGACCTCGACCTCGTGGTCAACGTCGACCCGCCGACCGACCACAAGGACTACCTCCACCGCGGCGGCCGTACCGCCCGCGCCGGAGAGTCGGGCAGCGTCGTCACCCTGGTGCTCCCCGAGCAGAAGCGTGAGATGACCCTCCTGATGGCGGACGCCGGCATCACGCCGCGCACCGCCCGGGTCAAGTCCAGCGACGAGGAACTCGCCCGCCTCACCGGCGCCCGCGAGCCTTCCGGCGTGCCGGTCGTCATCGAGGTCCCGCAGCAGGCCGAGCAGCCGAAGTCGCGGCCCAAGGCGCGGCGTGCCACCGGGGGCGGGGCCAGGCGGCCGTCGGTCGCCGGCACGGCCACGCGCACGGGCGGCGGGTCGGACGGCCAGGGACGCCAGC
>NZ_JBHWVI010000204.1:0-16362 GCF_042737005.1 Streptomyces sp. NPDC060027 | reverse complement strand
GGCTCGCTTACCAGCGGTACCAGCGGCCACGCTTGCCGCCGCTGGCTGCAGGGCGGATCACGAAGCCGAGGACCCACACGATCAGCACGATCACGGCGATCCACCACAGGGCCTTGAGTGCGAAACCCGCACCGAACAGGATCAGGGCGAGCAGAAGAACAAGCAGAATAGGAACCATAGTTATCAACCTCCGAGGCCTCGTGTGCCCGGCCGGGCGATCTCTAGTCCTGCGGATCTAATTCAACTTTTAGACCACCCCCGGCTACGACAAGTCCTACGCAACCCTTCCGGTTTAAGGATGGAATCCGGGGTGATATGAGGGGCGGCGCACCACGCGTGATCCCGGCAGCCCGTGGGGGTTGCCGGGATCTGCGCTGTCCGGCACCCATGCTGTGCCCACCAGTAGATGAACAGTGGCGCGAGGTAACGGTCACACCGCATGGTGCTGTTGCCGTCGTGCTCCCCGGTGAGGAGGGCGCTGAGCGTCTTGCTGTGGGCCGTCCGGCGGGTCACGGCGCTGGCGCGCGCGAGACGGTCGACCATGGGTCAGCCGACCCCCACGGTCCCTCCGCTCAGGTCGGGGGTCCGCAGCGCCTGAGGCTGCGGTCGTGCACGGCGACCTCGACGCTGTCCGGCTGCGCGGTCAGGTCCAGGGTGCGGTTCCGCCGTCGTGGCGCAGGGCGTTGTGACGAACTCCGAGACGACCAGGGCCACAGTGCCGGCGACCACTCGGACATGTGGTGCCGTTCCTGTCCGGTGACGGTGCTGGAGTCCGGTCGGGCCGTCAGGCAGCGCGGACGAGTTGGGCCCGTCCGAACAACAGGGCGTAACCGTCGGGGAGTTGCCTGATGATCCGGGTGGTCAGGTCGTCTCCGGCGAGGCGAGCGATGACGCCGAGGACCGATCCGGTGTCCCAGCGGGTCGTCGCCGGAGTGCCGCCCGTTCGCTCGGCGAGGTCCTTCACGAAGCCCCAGCCGGTCAGGGGCCTGCCGGTGGGGATCTGCGAGGCGAGGCAGCTTGCTGCTTCCTGGGGGAGACGGGCGGCGAGTTCCGCGCGCTCGTCTCCCGTCAGCTGGCGGCCGAGGGCCTCAAGGACACGGCGTACGACGTCTTCTGCGTGGCGGCGGGTGGGGTAGGCGCCTTCGTAGCGCACCTTCTCCAGCATCTGGTCGAAGGTGACAGTTGCTGTCGGGGCCGGGGGCGCGAGGGGAGAGAGAAGAGTCATGAGGCGCGACGACTTTCCTTGTGTGGACCGATTTCCTGCTGCGGTGAACCGCGTGAACCGCGCGCTCCTCGCGGGATCGGTTGTCCGGCGTGGAGTGAGGGAGCCGACGCCGCCGGGCCCAAAGCGGGATCCAGGCGAACCCACCTGGGCCCGGCCGGCGGATCAGCTGTCGAGCTCCCTGCGTTCGGCGGTGCTGCGGACGCTGATCTTGCGGGGCTTGGCCCGTTCGGCGATCGGGATGCTCAGGGTCAGGACGCCGGCCTCGTAGTCCGCGGCGATCCGCTCGGTGTCGAGGGTGTCGGCCAGGACGATCTGGCGGGTGAAGACTCCCAGTGGCCGTTCGGACAATTCCGTCTGGGCGCTCTCGGACCGCGGCAGAGGGCGCCGCTCCGCCTTCACGGTGAGCATGTTCCGCTCGACGTCGATGTCGAGCGCGTCGGGGTCGATGCCCGGAAGGTCGAAGGCGATGACGTACTGGTCGCCGTCGCGGTAGGCGTCCATCGGCATCGCGGAGGGACGGGACCACGTCCCCGGCCCCGTCAGCTGCTGGGCCAGGCGGTCGAGTTCACGGAACGGGTCGGTGCGCATCAACACGGAAAACACCTCCAGATGAGTTCAGGCAGTAGCTGCCAATGCGCTTCACCTGACTCCGTTGTAGCATGTCATCCGAACGACGACAAGCTAGATGTCATCCGATCGATGACACGGCGCCGACCTGTGAAGGAGAGGCGAGGCGATGAACCACGACGGAACCCCGGCACCGGCATCCTTCGCGGCTGTGGCCACCGCGCTCGAGGCCATCGCCCGCGCCATGCGGACGGCACAGACCGCCGACAGCCCCTCCACCGACGACCCCGAACAAGCCATAGCGGCGCTGCTGCTCCTGCGTGAAGTACGGGAACAACTGGCCGACTGGGAGCCCGGACTGATCGAGACGGCCCGGGAGGCCGGCGCCAGCTGGGCCGACCTGGCCCACCCC
Organism: Streptomyces sp. NPDC060027; assembly: GCF_042737005.1. NCBI lineage: Bacteria > Bacillati > Actinomycetota > Actinomycetes > Kitasatosporales > Streptomycetaceae > Streptomyces > Streptomyces sp. NPDC060027. The sequence goes on along the minus strand of NZ_JBHWVI010000204.1, from coordinate 14,158 downwards.
CTCGGCGTCTCCAGCCGCCAAGCCGCCGAGCGGCGCTACCTACGTGTACGTCCTGGTGAAGCCGGCACCACCAAGGAGCAGCGCGTGAAGGCCACCCGCGACCAGCGAGCCGCAGACCGCTCCGTAGCCTCATGGGCCCATGACCACGCCGCCACGCTGCGCCAGCTCGCCGGGACCATCACCGCCCTGCCGGATCTTCCAGCCATCGCGACGGACGCACTCACGGCCCTCCACGCCGCGCTCGGAGACAGCGACCCGGCCGAACTCCTGGGCCCCCTCACCGAGGCAGGCCCTCACCTGCGTTCCGCTCATCCCGACCTGGCGGACCGCGTCACCGACATCGGCCGCCACACCCACGAGATGCGCGAGAGCGAGCATCGTCAGCGCTCTTCCCGCGGGCTGTGAGACTTGCGGGAACGGACGGGACAGGCCGCGGCGCACGTTCGACTTCGCGGACTGCGAGATGCCCGGCCGGCACGCGGGACTTGCCGGCGCGGTAGCAGGTGGCTGCGGATCACCGAGGCACTCTTGAACATCCGTCATCGGCGTCGGATCCCCGCTGATGGGATCACGCGGCGACGAATTCAGATGACCTTGGCGGAGTGCGTGAACGCCAGACCACGGCTGGTGCGCGATGGGACACGCGCGCGTCAGCGATGGGGGTGGCCCTGGTCCGGGTCATCGTCCGCAGTGGGCGACTCCGCCACGGCCTGATCTTCACAGCGCGCACGGCCGCTCAGGTGGGGATGAGGGGCAGCCTTCGCGAAGTGGCGGTGGCCCGTGTGCTGTCAGATGCTGGTCTGTACAGAGCGCCCGCCACGCCCGATTTGAGTCGGCCCCTGGTTGTTTGTCGTGTGCTGGGCAGCCGGGACGAAGTGCTTGAGACCGCAGGTGCATCTGCGGGATTGGTAGGCCCGAGGGGCATTCCTGTCTGTCTGCTGTTCGCACTCAGACGGCTGGCAGCAGCTTCGAGAGCAGATCCCGATGGCCACTCGAGATGCACGTGGGGGCACCGCTGACCACAGCGGCGTTCGTCCGAGGCCGCGAGCTGCGCCGCCAGATGCCGGGCCGGTTGTGTTGAAGGGTTTTGAGCAAGAGCCTACGGACAGTCGGATGCCTGGCGGTGCCCTCGCTGATGGATGCAGGAGGTCCGCGTGATTGTCATGCCCCCCGAATCGCCTGACCGCCGCCGCACCCCGGAGCGGCGTGCGGCGGACCTGTTCGTCGAATTCGTCGAGCGCGAGGCCCCAGGTGTGCCGCTGCCGGGCCGGTCGACGGCGCGCCGCTTTGCCGCCCTCGCCGCCCTGGGACGGCGGGATCTGTCCCTCGCACGGCTCGCCGAGGGACACCTGGACGCTGCGGCGATCCTGCACGAACTGGGCCACCCCCTGCCCGCTGCGGGGGAGCGGTGGGGAGTCTGGGCCGCACGCCCACCGGGCCCCGGCGTGCATGCCGCACGCACCGATCATGGGTGGAGGATCAGCGGCGTCAAGCCCTACTGCTCCGGTGCCCGCACCTGCACCCACGCCCTGGTGAGCGCAGACGCCGACGACGGCTACCGACTGTTCGCCGTCGCGCTGGACCACCCGGACGCGGATCCGGTGGAAGGGACGTGGCCGGCGGTCGGCATGGTCGGCAGCGACAGCCTGGACATGTCGTTCACGGACGCGCCCGCGCGAGCCGTCGGTGGGGTGGACGGTTACCTGACGCGGCCCGGTTTCCAGCACGGGGGAATCGGCGTGGCCGCGTGCTGGCTCGGGGGCGCCCACGCCGTTGCCGCGCCACTGTACGAGCGAGCTGCGGCGGGGCGGTTGAACGAGCACGCGGCCGCTCACCTCGGAACGGTCGACATGCTGTTGCACACCGCCGATGCCGTGGTGCGCCAAGCGGGTGAGGACATCGACGCCGACCCCCTCGATGAACGCGAGGAAGCACGGGTGCGCACTCTGCGAGTGCGGGCCCTGGCCGAAAGGGTGTGCACCGAGATCCTGCACCACGTCGGGCGTGCCACGGGTGCCGGGCCGTTGTGCCACGACGAACGGCACGCCCGCGCGGTGGCAGATTTGACGGTCTACGTGCGCCAGCACCACGCCGAGGCGAACCTGGCCGAACTCGGCCGCCTGGCCATCACGGACCCCGCCGAGGCAGCACGATGAGCACGCCAGAGACCATGAACGCTGCGAGGCAGGCCGCCGCAGCAGCCATTGACGCGCAGGGCACCGACGAGGCCGAGTGGCAGCAGGCGCGACTGCCGGACCACCTGCCACACCTGGTGCTTCCAAAGGGTCCCGTCGTCGTGGTGGCCGCCCACCCCGACGACGAGGTCCTGGGGTTCGGCGGCACCATCGCCGCCCTTCTCCATACCGGTGTGGAGGTCCACACGGTGTGCTTGAGCGACGGGGAAGCCTCCCACGGCCCTGCGACGCCGTCCGTCCGGGCACAGCTGGCTGCCCGGCGCCGCGGCGAACTGGTCGCAGCACTGGGCGAGCTCGGCGATCTGCCCGCCCCTGTGCATGCCGGTCTGCCCGATACAGCCCTCAACGAACACGAGAACCACGCGCAAGCCGTGATCGGCAAAGTTCTGGACGCCGCCGGGGCCGCCGCGTGCGTGGCGCCGTGGGAGGGCGACCTGCACAGCGACCACGAGGCCGCCGGCCGAGCCGCTCAGCGCGCCGGCCGTGACCACTCCACGCCGGTGTGGTCCTATCCGGTGTGGATGTGGCACTGGGCCTGCCCGCACGACCCCCGCGTCCCGTGGCATCGGGCCTTTGCTCTCCCTCTGGCGGAGGCGGCGATCGACCGCAAGAAGGCGGCCCTGGCCCGGTTCACCAGCCAACTGGAGCCACGCGGCTTTGGCATCGCGCCGGTCCTGCCGGCGCAGGAGATCTCCCACCACACCCGCACCTTCGAGACGGTGATCCGTTGAACACCCCCGCCGGCTATTTCAACGATCAGTACGCCCATGCCGCCGACCCATGGCACCTGGGCGAGCGGTGGTACGACCGCCGCAAGTACACGCTGACCGTCGCGGCTCTGCCCCGCCCCCGCTACCTGCGGGCCTTCGAGCCCGGCTGCTCGGTGGGCGTGTTGACCGAATTCCTGGCCGCCCGATGCGACCACCTGCTCTCCACCGACCGCATCCCCTCGGCCGTCGAAGCCACGGCTCAGCGCACCACCGGCCTGGACCACGTCACGGTGCGACGGATGACGGTGCCCGAGCAGTGGCCCCAAGAATCCTTCGACCTGGTGGTGCTGTCGGAACTTGTCTACTACTTCGACCCCAGCACCCGTACACGGCTGCTCCACCAAAGCGTGGAGAGCTTGAGGGAGGCCGGCCATCTGGTCACGGTGCACTGGAACCACCCAGTGGCCGAGCACACCTGCACGGGCCGCGACATCGCCGACCATCTCGACACCTTGACGAGCCTGAAACGGCTGGCCTGCTACGACGATCCCGACTTCACCCTCACCGTCCACGAACACAGCCCAGGTCCGGGCCCGGTACTCTCTCCGGCACGCGCGGAAGGTCTCGCGTGACGCCCTCAGTCCTGGCTGTCGTCGTCCCCGCGCACAACGAAGAACGCCGCATCGCTGCCTGCCTGCGCAGTGTGCACGCGGCAGCCGCACAAGCGGCACCGTTGCCTGTCGTGATCGTGGTGACAGCGGACGCCTGCACGGACGCCACAGCGCCTTTGGCCGCCCGCGGGGGAGCCCGCGTCGTGGAAATCCGCAGCCGCAATGTCGGAGCCGCGCGGGCGGCCGGCGTCGACCACGCACTGGAACTGCTGGCAGATGCCGGACCAGACGTGTGGCTGGCCATGACGGATGCCGACACCACCGTGCCCGCGGCCTGGCTTACCCACCAGGCCGACTGGGCACGGCGGGGCTACGACGCCGTCCTGGGCACCATCCGCCTGGCCCCCACCACGACCAGCGCCCTCCTTGTGGCCCGGCACGACACCGACTACTTCCGCACCCGCCGGCTCAGCGGGGCGGAAAGGGTGTGGGAGCACCCGCACGTTCACGGGGCGAACCTGGGCGTGTCCGCTGCGGCCTACCTGACGGTAGGCGGCTTCGCCCCCCTGCCAACCGGCGAAGACCGCGACCTCGCGGCCCGGCTGTCGGCGGCCGGCCACAGCATCGCCCGCACCGACCAGTACCCCGTGCACACCGCAGCCCGCCTGCGCGGACGGGCCCCCGGCGGCCTCGCGGACCTGCTCGCCTCTCTGCACCCTGCACCCTGCGGTATGGAATCCGCCCGTCACCGTGACCCCACACCATTGGACCCCGTCTGGCTTGACGCCAGGTCTCAGGAGACGCGCGGTTCGGTGAGGCCGGAGTGGCCAGTGCGTCCGTCCGAGGCGTGCTGGTGCGGCGAGGAGATGACCCTCCAGTAACGCCCCGGGCCTTCAGACGCTGGATCTGGCGCGCACCATGCCCGCAACGCAGGCGCCAAGAGCTGGGTGGACGAAGCTGTCGTGAGCGACGACGCGAACGGCTACACCCTGGTCACGTCCCGGACGCCCAAGGATCTCGACGACTTCCTTGGCGGCGTCAGCAAGGCCCTGGTCGGTTCCTGAGCCTTGAGCCGCCGCGGCTTGTTGGGCTCACCGGGCAGATCCAGAGGGGATGCCCGCATCTGGCAGACATCCCACCGACGGTCGGCACCGCGGGCAAAGTCGATGAGGTCGCCCAGTCCAGGAAGACGGCCGCAGGAGACGAGCGTGACATCACCGCGGTGGTCACCGCGGTGATCAGGGCGACAGCTTCCTGGCTGACCGAAGCAGCCGTTCCCCAGTACGAGGCGGCCTACTGTCATGCCCATGCAGCTCTGCTGGACAGGTTGATTTGTCGGGAACGTCCAGCCCGTATGTGACTCGGGTACTCCACGCATCACCTCAGGATCGTGCAGCGTTCGCGCATGGGAAAGCATGAAAAGTTGTTCCGGTATATCTTGACGTGTGAACGGTGGAGAGTGGACGCTTGCGGGGTCAGAGTCGGGCGGATGCTTTAGGAGTGGGGGTCATGTCAGAGCGTGCGCCTTCTGCGCAGACCGGGAGCGCTGAGAGGTCCCCGCTTGCGTCGGCCACAGGCCACTTCCCCCCGAGGGAGGACAGCGCGGTCGGCGAGGCGACACAGAATCCGAGTCCTCGGTTCGATCGCGTGGACAATCTGGTGGACACGGTCCCCGGAGACCCACTGACTCAACCGCTGCAGCAGCAACTGACTGCCGTCATCGCCCTCGACACGCCGCCGATCGAGTCCTGTGGCGAGAAGGGATGACCGCGATGAAGTGTCCGAGGCTGTCGGTTACCCGCTCCACCACCGCCGACGGCATCACCGTGCTGGCTCTGCGCGGTGAAGTCGACTTCACCACCGGCGCGGAGATCCAGTGTGCGCTTCTGGACTCCGAGGGGGAGGCAAACCGGCATACCGTGATGGACCTGAGCCAGGTGACCTTCATGGATTCCACAGGCATCGACGCCCTCGTCGGGGCTCACCAGGCCGCTGCCGCCATCCAGGGCTGGGTACGCGTGGCCGGTCCCACCCCACCCGTCCTGCGCGTCCTTCAGATCGTCGGCCTCGACACCGTGATCACCTGTTATCCCACGCTCCAACAGGCCCTGAGCAACTGCTGTGATGCGCCTGAAACTGCGGCCGCTCGACCTGGTTGATCCAGGAGGAGCCGGTCGGAGTGAAGTGGCCATGGAAGCGGGGGTGCTTGCCGATCCAGGTCTTGATCTCGGGGGCTCCGGCGGTGACCGTCCCACCTCCCCGCGGCGCTACCCACGCTTCGAGTTCGTCACGCACGAGGGCCGGCAGGTCCGGATCTATGACACGGCTCCGGACGCCACCGTCCCGGGCGACGTCTTCACTGTCCCCTGTCTGCCGGAGCGCCCGGGCAGGGCCACGGTGGCCCTGCCCGGTCAGGCCCTGCGCAGGACCCGGTTCGCTCCGGCCGCGGCCGCTGTCGCGAGAATCCAGCCCGCGCTCACCAGGACGACCACCACCCACTGCATGTCGCCGTGCGCGTCGAACGCGGGCTCCTGCCCGAAGTCGATCAGGGGAAGCAGGAGGTCCAGTGTGTACACGGCCGCCTGGAAGTCCGGTCGAGCGCCGTCGCCGACGGGGTTCGGAGGCCATGCGGAGAACATCGCGGTGCCGACGGTGAAGAACACGGCGAGCAGCAGCACCGCGCGGAGCGGCCGGTAGCCGTAGCCGACGGTGACATCCTGGAGGAGGCTCCAGATCCGGGCCGGCCAGGCCAGGGTGGTGCGCATCCGGCGCTGTTTGGCCAGCAGCACGGTTCGGGCGTCGGCGTCCCTGCCGTGTCGCTGGTAGTTGGCGGCCAGTTGTTCGTACGGCTGCGGGGTGAAGCCCGCCGGGTCGCGGTCGAGCCAGGTGAGCCGCTGACGGCCGGGCAGTGTGGGGTCGATGCTCTCGTAGGCGACGCCTTCGAGCACGAGCGAGCGAGGCCACTTGGCCGGATCGTCGCGCAGCACGCCGATCCGCGTGTGGCTCAGGTCGAGGAATCCGGCGGGCGCCTCGCGGAGGTCCAGCACCAGTTCGGAAGCCGTGGAACCCCGGCACCTCAACGCGCGCTCTCCGGCCGGGACATCGAACAGAGCATCCTTGAAGCAGATTCTCCCCCGTACGGTGACATGACTGAGTGAGATCCGGCCATGTGCCGTCAGGCCGTCACAGCATTTGAACTCGGCGCCCACGTCGATGCCGTTGGCGCGCAGGCACGGTCCGGGGTCGCCGGTCAGATCCGCACCCTCGAGAAGTACGGAACCGCCGACTCTGGCGTCCCGCAGGTCCACCGTGCCCTGTGAGACGAATCCGCCACGGCAGTTGACGTCACCGCCGACGTGCAGGCGGGCCGCCTTCAGTGCCGTCCCGGCCGGATGGTGCAGCCGGGCCCGCTTCAGCACCACGGTTCCCCGCACCGAGGTGTCCCTGAGGTCGAGGCAGCCCCGCACGACGAGCCCCGACCCCGCTTGTATGTCGCCTCCGACGGTGGCGCAGAGGAGTTGCAGGGCGGGTTCCCCCCGTCGCTCGCCCGGGCCCGTCAGGGTGCTGTCCTCCAGATGCAGCGATCCGCCGATCGAGGCTCCGTACAGGTTGATCGACCCGTCGCTGGAGAACCCGCGGTCGAGATGGAGACCGCCGCCCACGGTGAGTTCGGGAGCCTGGAGAGAGGCTCGGTCGCCCTGGATCCGGGAGCCCCGGAAGTCGAGGGTGTCCTGGACGCGAGAGCTGTCGAGGCGGATCGGCCCGGTGCAGACCAGTTCGGCCGCCGAGAACTGTTCCTCGACGGCTATGGACCGCCCGTCGACCGCCGGCTTGTCCTCGGGAGCGTTCACCGTCGAGCGGTCCAACAGCAGGCGTGTGCCGACGGCCGACGAACGGAGGTCCAGGGTGCCGTCGAGCACGCACCCCACTATTTCGCACTCCCGGTCCACCGCGGCCCCCACCGCGGTCAGTCCCGGCAAGGCGCAGTCCATCAGCTCCAGTGCGCCGAACCGGCCGCCGTCGAAGCAGGGAGCCTCGTCGAAGGCGCAGGACCGAAGGCGTATCGCGCTCGGGACAACCACCTCGGACAGGTCCAGGGTTCCGGTGATGCGCGTGTCACGGAGCCTGAGCCGGGCCAGCCTCCCCGGCACCGGGCGCGGCGCGGCGACGAGCAGCCACCGCAGCGTCTCGGCGCGGACCACCGGCACGTCCTCACACCACTCGCCGCGCCGGTACGCCTCCCAGAGCCGCCGTTCGTGAGCCTCCCAGTCATCCGGCGGGTCGTCATCGGACACCCTGCCGTCCCCCTCCCCAGCGGCAGCGAAGCACGGCATTGCTACCCGGCCCCCGTCGAGATCACGCACGCAGTCGAAGCCGATGGCCAGGGCTTCCCGGACGGGTCCTCCGACGCCCCGTCCGAAACCGTTCGTCTCGCGTACCGCCGAGTTTCACGCGAGCGCCACGGGGCCCTTCCCTGACGTTTGGTGCTCTTGGAACACTCCTTTCGCGCACGTTCCATCACCTTCCGGCCGAATGGGCCCGTCAGGACAAGAGGTCACCCACCCATGCCCCAAGTGAATCGGCGCCGATTCCTTCAACTCGCCGGTGGCACCACGGCGTTCACCGCGCTGTCCAGCAGCGTCCAGCGTGCGGCGGCTCTGCCCGCGCACCATCGTTCGGGCACGATCGAGGACGTCGAGCACATCGTCGTCCTGATGCAGGAGAACCGTTCGTTCGACCATTACTTCGGTTCGCTGAGGGGTGTCCGCGGCTTCGGCGATCCGCGTCCCGCGACCACCACGGGCACCAAGTCGGTCTGGTACCAGTCGGACGGCACCAAGGACGTCCTCCCCTTCCACCCGGAGGCGGACGACCTCGGTCTCGCGTTCATCCAGGACCTCCCGCACGGCTGGAGCGACGGGCACACCGCGTTCAACAAGGGCAGGTACGACCAGTGGGTGCCCGCCAAGTCGGCGACGACGATGGCGTATCTGACGCGCGAGGACATCCCGTTCCACTACGCGCTGGCCGACTCCTTCACCGTCTGCGACGCGTACCACTGCTCGTTCATCGGTTCCACGGACCCGAACCGCTACTACATGTGGACCGGCTACACGGGCAACGACGGCAAGGGCGGCGGCCCGGTCCTCGGCAACGACGAGGCCGGGTACGGCTGGACGACGTACCCGGAGCGGCTGGAAGCGGCCGGGATCTCCTGGAAGATCTACCAGGACGTCGGCGACGGGCTCGACGCCAACGGTTCCTGGGGATGGATACCGGACGCCTACCGCGGCAACTACGGCGACAACTCGCTGCTGTACTTCAACCAGTACCGCAACGCCGAGCCCGGCGATCCGCTCTACGACAAGGCCCGCACCGGCACCGACGCCCGCAAGGGCGAGGGCTTCTTCGACCAGCTCCGGGCCGACGTGCAGGGCGGGAGGCTGCCGAAGATCTCCTGGATCGCCGCACCCGAGGCCTTCACCGAGCACCCCAACTGGCCCGCCAACTACGGTGCCTGGTACATCTCCCAGGTGCTGGACGCGCTCACCTCGGACCCCGAGGTGTGGAGCAGGACGGCCCTGTTCATCACGTACGACGAGAACGACGGCTTCTTCGACCACCTGGTGCCGCCGTTCCCGCCGCAGTCCGCGGCGCAGGGCAAGTCCACGGTCGACGTCGGCCCGGACCTGTACCAGGGTGACGCGAGCCGTGCCGCCGGTCCCTACGGACTCGGCCAGCGGGTGCCGATGCTCGTCGTCTCGCCCTGGAGCAAGGGCGGTTACGTCTGCTCCGAGACGCTCGACCACACCTCGATCATCCGGTTCATGGAAGCCCGGTTCGGGGTGCGCGAGCCCAACATCTCGCCGTGGCGGCGTGCCGTCACCGGCGACCTCACCGCCGCCTTCGACTTCGCGCGCAAGGACACCAAGCCGGTCGCGCTGCCCGACACCGACGGATACCGACCGCCGGACGGCAACCGTCACCCGGACTATGTGCCGACCCCGCCGGCGAACCCCGCCCTGCCCCGGCAGGAGCGCGGCTCGCGCCCGGCCCGCCCCCTCAAGTACGCGCCCCTCGTGGACGGTTCGGCGGACATCGCGGCCGGTAAGTTCACGCTGACCTTCGGCTCCGGCGCCAAGGCCGGCGCCGCCTTCCTCGTCACCTCGGGCAACCGCACCGACGGCCCCTGGACGTACACCACCGAGGCGGGGAAGACCGTCTCCGACACCTGGAACTCGGCCTACTCGGCCGGCTCGTACGACCTCACGGTGCACGGTCCGAACGGCTTCCTGCGCACCTTCAAGGGCGCCAACAGGACGGCGGCGCCCGAGGTCACCGCCCGCCATGTCGGCTGCGACGTCGAGCTCACCCTCGTCAACAGGGGCGCCGCCACGGCGACGCTCAAACTCACCGACGGCTACGGCGGGCAGCCGCATGTCCTCCGGGTACGGGCGGGCGCGACCGTGAAGCACACGGTGGACCTGCGGGCGAGTAAGCGCTGGTACGACCTGACCGTCGTCTGGGACGCGGAGGCGGGCTTCCTGAGGCGATTCGCCGGACATGTCGAGAATGGCCGACCCGGCGTCAGCGACCCGGCCCTCATCACCGTCTGATGGATACCCGGCTGACGGTTGAGTTCCGGCCATGTCACGGTAGGGTGCCCCGGTGACCACGCATTCGAACACTCCTGCAGGTTGGTACCCGGACCCCAACGCGCCTCAGACGCAGCGCTACTGGGACGGCTCGCGGTGGACCGACCAGCAGGCTCCGGCCGCTCAGCAGGTGCCGCAGCAGGGCCAGGCGCCTCAGCAGGCGTTCCCCCAGCAGGCCGCGCCGGGCGCGGACCCGCGCGTGCAGCGTCAGGTGCAGCAGCAGGCCGGGGTGGCCCCCAGCGGCGTCGGCGGCGGCAGCCTGTTCACCGAGCCGGTCCTGGTGGTGAACCAGAAGGCCAAGCTGATCGAGCTGACCAACGAGTACAAGGTCATGGACCAGCAGGGCAATCTGATCGGCTCGGTCGTCCAGGTCGGACAGGGCGTGCTCAAGAAGATCCTGCGCTTCGTCTCCAGCCTCGACCAGTTCATGACGCACAAGCTGGAGATCCGTGACGCGCACGGCCAGCCGCAGCTGCTGCTCACGCGCCCCGCGAAGTTCCTCAAGTCGCGGGTGATCGTGTCGCGTCCGGACGGTTCGCCCGTCGGCGAGATTGTCCAGCAGAACATGATCGGCAAGATCAACTTCGCGATGAACGTCAACGGCCAGAAGGTCGGTGCGATCAAGGCGGAGAACTGGCGTGCCTGGAACTTCGCGATCGTCGACCACACGGACAACGAGGTGGCCCGGATCACGAAGACCTGGGAAGGCCTCGCCAAGACGATGTTCACGACCGCGGACAACTACGTCCTGCAGATCCACTTCCAGCTCCCCGAGCCGCTGCTGAGCCTCGTCGTCGCGACCGCGCTGACCGTCGACACGGCGCTCAAGCAGGACTCCCGCGGACTGGGTTAGCGAGACCGGATGTGCGGAAGGGCGGCTGCGGATCTCTCCGCGGCCGCCCTTCGTGTCTGTCGCGCCCCTCACGAGCGCCGGCCACGCGGGGCTGTTCCTCCAGGGTCCTACAGAGACGTGAGGTGGCCCGAGTTGGGCTGCTGAGGCAGCAACGAGGGCTCGCACGCCGCAGATCCGGGCTCCAGCGCCAGCACCGCGGCGACGGGATGCTCGTCGTCCACCAGGGTGTCCACCGGGTCCGCGGCCGGCTCGGGTGCCGAGCGGGACAGCGTCACCACGCCGCACCCGGCGATCGACGCTCCCACGAGCGCGAGCAGGACGCCCGCCGCACCGCCCTGGAGGCGTTCGCCGAGCAGCGACAGTCCGATCACCGCCGCGGCCAGCGGGTTGGCGAGCGTCACGACGGCCAGCGGAGCGCCGAGTCCGCCCTGGTACGCGGTCTGCGACAGCAGCAGTCCGCCCGCCGCGAAGACCGCCACGAGCAGTGCCACCACGACCACTTGGGCGCTCATCAGAGAGTCCGAGCGGTCCGTGGCGGCCACCGTCACGGTCTGGGTGAGGGCCGACGCCACGCCCGAGGCGAACCCGGAGGCCGTCGCGTGCCGCAGGCCCGGCCGCGCGCCGCGCGACAGCCCGCCGATGAGTACGGCGGTCGTACCGGCGACGGCCAACGCCTGCGGCAGGCTCATCACATCGTCGGGCGTGGGTCCGGAGGCCGTGACGAGCAGTGCGGCGAGGCCGAGCAGGGTGAGCGCCGTACCGCGCCACTCGACCGCGGTGACCCGCCGTCCGGCGACCCGCGCGCCCAGCGGTACCGCCGCCACGAGAGTCAGCGCCCCCAGCGGCTGGACCAGCGTGAGCGTTCCGTACTTGAGGGCCGCGACATGCAGCAGCGCGGCCGAGGCGTTCAGTGTCACCGACCACCACCAGGCGCCGCGGGCCAGCAGGCGCAGCGTGCCCGAGCCGGCCGACCGGGCGGCGAGCCGCTCCTGGGCGACGGCCGCGGCGGCGTAGGCCGCCGCGGAGAAGAGGGACAGGACGATGGCGGCGAGCGTCGGGGTCATCGCCCGGCTCCCACGAGTGCGGGCAGATCCCGTACGGGGACCTCGGCGAGGTCGTGCTCCTTGTGCCGTCCCGCGGTCGTCACCGTCCGGTGCGGTGGGTGGACGGCGGCGAGGGCGATGCAGAGCAGCGCGGTCGCGGCGATCGCGTCGAGCCAGTAGTGGTTCGCGGTGCCGACGATCACCAGCAGGGTGAGCAGCGGATGCAGCAGCCACAGCGGGCGCAGGCGCGACCGGGTCGCCGCGATCAGGCCGATCGCGACCATCAGTGCCCAGCCGAAGTGCAGCGACGGCATCGCCGCGAACTGGTTCGCCATCGCGTCGGTCGCCGGGTGCGCTCCGTACACCGTGGGCCCGTACACCTGGCCGGTGTCGACGAGACCCGTCTCGGCGAGGAGCCGCGGCGGTGCGAGCGGGAAGGTGAGGTGCCCGACCAGGGCGGCGGCGGTGACCAGGGCGAGGACCCGGCGGGCCCACACGTAGTGCGCGGGGCGCCGCAGATACAGCCAGACCAGGAAGGCGGCGGTGGCCGGGAAGTGGACCGTCGCGTAGTAGGTGTTCGCGATGTGCACGAGCGAGTCGCTGTGCAGGAGCGTGCCCTGGAGGGCGCCCTCGTCCGGCAGGTGCAGGAATCGTTCCCAGTCCCAGACGCGGTGGGCGTCCGCGAAGGCCTGGTCGGTGTGGCCGGTGGCCAGCAGGCGGCCGGCCTTGTAGACGACGAAGAGCCCGACGACGAGCAGCAGCTCCCGCAGCAGCGGCGGGCGCGCGACGGTGTCGTGCGGGCGCACCGGGGCGGCCGCGTCGCGCGACACGCCCGGCGGTATGGCCGCGTCGGGCGGCTCCGGTTCTGATGCGGACTCGGATGCGGAATCTGCAGGCTCGGTTCGGGAATCCATCCCCGGCCCCCTTGCTGACGGTCTGGTGTGGGGTGGTGCGCGGTGAGCCCGGGGCAGCATCCACCCGGTGTCCGTCCGATCTTCGGATGCGGGAGGAGTGGATGCTGTCCGAGGCTCATCGATACGGCAGTGTACCGATACGGCAGTGTACCGATACGGGAGTGTACCGATACGCAGCCGTACCGGTACACTGACGTATCGATTAGAGTGGATGCAAGACCGCACCGGCGTCAGCCGGTTTCCAGCGAGGAGAAGCGCCATGACGTCGCAGGCCGCGGACGGACCGGAGACGGTCGTCGCCTCGCGCCGCTCCAAGATCACGCCTGAGCGTGAGCAGGAGTTCTACGACGCCGTGCTCGAGCAGATCCGGGAATGCGGCTACGAGGCGCTCACCATGGAGGGCGTCGCCGCCAGCACGCGGTGCAGCAAGTCCACGCTCTACCGGCAGTGGAAGACGAAGCCCCAGTTCGTGGCCGCCGCGCTGCGCAACAACCGCTGTCCGCGGTTCACGGGCATCGACACCGGCTCGCTCGCCGGGGACCTGCGCGAGGCGGCAAGGGCCGCGGGCGAATGGTCGGCCCGGGACAGCACGCAGCTGCTGCAGGGCCTCGGCAACGCCGTGATGCAGGACAAGGAGCTTCAGCAGGCGCTCCGCGACGCCCTCGTGGAGCCCGAGGTCGCCGAGCTGAGGCAGATGATCAGCCGTGCCGTCGAGCGCGGCGAGGTCGCCGCCGATCACCCGGCGCTCGAGTTCATCCCGGCCCAGATGCTCGGGGTCCTGCGGGTGCGCCCCCTTCTGGAGGGCCAGTACGCGGACGCGGCGTATCTCACACAGTTCGTGGAGGCGGTCGTGCTGCCCACGCTCGGCCTGACCTGAGACTCAGGCCGCCGTCCTCGGGATGACAGGACGTCGGCCTGTATCGCGCCGCACCGTGGGGACGGGGGCGGCGCGCACCCACCGGCCGGGTGGGGTTCCCCTTGAGCGGAGGGGCGCCCCATCCGGCCGATTCATGCCCACGGACCCGTGCGAGCCGACGCGAACACCCGCTCGGCGGGTGGACGGGCGACCGGGGACGCCCGGCTCGGCGCGCGGAGCGGGGGGGGGGCGCCCCCGGCGGGGGGGGGAGGGGAGGGGAGCCCGGGCTCGGGGCCGGCTGTCGCTCGGGGAGAGCTACG
>NZ_JBHWVI010000203.1:0-16443 GCF_042737005.1 Streptomyces sp. NPDC060027 | reverse complement strand
GAATGGGCCGAGGCCGCCCCGTCGTCGACTCGGGCGGCCAGACCCTCCGCATCCCGGCCGGGGGGGCCCCGCGGGGGGGGGCCCCCCCCCCCGCCACCGCACCCCCCGCCCCCGCCCCCGCCCCCGCCCCCCCCCCGCCCCCCCGCCCCGCCGGCGCCCGCGCGCGCCGGCCCGCGCGGTGGGCGCTGGCCGCCGTCCTCGCCGCCGCTGCCGCGCTGGGCGGTACGGCGGCGTGGCAGCACGAGCGTGCCCAGGACGCCCAGGAGCAGGCCCGGCAGGCCGAGCGGCGTACGAACGAGGTGGCCGCCGTCCTCGCCGCCCCCGACGCCAGGTCGCGTACGGCGACGCTGGGGGGCGGGGCGAGCGGAACGGTCGTGGTGTCCAAGAACCGGGACCAGGCCGTGTTCATCGCGTCGCGGATGGCGAGGCCGCCGAGCGGCAAGGTCTACCAGCTGTGGTTCGCCGACACGGGCACCATGCGGTCCGCCGGTCTGATGGACCCCGGCCGCACCACCGAGGCCGTGCTGATGGAGGGCTCCGTCGACGGCGCGTCCGGCATGGGGATCACGGTGGAGCCGGCCGGTGGTTCGGCCGAACCCAGCTCCGATCCGGTGGCTCTGCTGAGTTTCCCCGCTTGAGCGTTCGTGCCCTCACCCCTGCACCGGTGAGGGCACGAGGTGCTCGCCGTACCGCCTGTGGGTCCCCTCCGGCGGGAGGGGACCCACGGGCGACGCCGCGGTGCCGGACAGGGAACTCCGGACCGGTCAGCCGCGACGCCTCGGCGGCAGGGGAAAGAAGCCGCTGGTGCGCTCCGCGTAGGCGCGAAAGCCCGGACGCTCGGCCATGTGGCGTTCCAGCATCGGCTTTCCACTGCCGTTGATGAGGAGGTAGCTCATCACCAGCGGCGACACCACCGACACCGCCGCCGACGGCGCGCTGTCGCAGGCGAGCAGGAACAGGCCCCACCACACGCAGAAGTCGCCGAAGTAGTTGGGGTGGCGGGTCCAGCTCCACAGTCCGCGGTCCATGACGCGACCGCGGTTGGCGGGGTCGGCCTTGAAGCGGGCGAGCTGGGCGTCGCCCACCGCCTCGAAGAACAGGCCGACCGCCCACAGCGCGGTGCCCGTCCAGGCGAGGCCGGTCAGCGGGCCCGGCACGTACTGCGCGGCCTGGACCGGCAGCGACACCAGCCACACCAGCGCCCCTTGCAGGAGGTACACCACGCGCAGGGCGTAGAGGTCACGGCTGCCGGGGGCCTTGGCCAGCAGGGCTTCGTAGCGCGGGTCCTCGCCGTGCCCCCGGCCGCGCCGCGCGATGTGCGCGGCCAGCCGCAGTCCCCACACCGAGGTGAGGACCGTGACCAGCACGCGCCGCGCGTAGTCGCCCTCCCCGGCGGAGGCCAGGAACGTGACGAGGGCGACCGCGGTGAACCCGATCCCCCAGGCGACGTCCACGATCCGGTGCAGGCCCCTGCGTACGGCGACGGCGAAGGTGGCGAGCATGACGGCGAGCGCCGCGGCGGCGGCGAGAGCGAGGTTCTGGGCGAACGCGTCCCAGGGGAAGCCGCTCATCGCTCGTCCGTGTCCCGGTACCAGGCGCGCGGCACGGCGGGCATGCCGCTGACCCCCGCGGGGGTGGGCCGCACGCTCAGGATCTGGTCGACGCCCATGCGGCGCTCCTCGAAGGCGAGCGCCCCGCCGACGAGGTAGAGCCGCCACACGCGCGCCGTCTCCTCCCCGACGAGCCGCACGAAGTCGTCCCAGCGCTCCTCCAGGGTGCGGTGCCAGGCCGCGACCGTCCGGACGTAGTGCTCGCGCAGCGATTCCACGGAGCGCACCTCGAGTCCGGCGCCCTCCAGGAGTCCCACGGTCTCGCCCAGGGGCCGCATGTGCATGTCGGGGGCGATGTACGCCTCGATGAACGCGCCGCCGCCCGGGGCGACGGATCCCCGGGACATCTGCTGCACGAGAACGCGCCCCTGGGGACGCACCAGCCGACGCAGGGAGGCGGCGAAGGCCGGGTACTCGGCGTCGCCGACGTGTTCGCCCATCTCGATCGTGGCGACCGCGTCGTAGGCGCCGCCCTCGATGTCCCGGTAGTCCTGGCACACCACGTCGACCAGGTGCTCCAGTCGGCGCTCCCGCACCTGCTCGCGTACGTACGCCGCCTGTTCCGCGGCGAGCGTGACCGCGGTGACCTGCGTCTTGTGCTCCTCGGCCGCGTACAGGGTGAGGGAGCCCCAGCCGCATCCGATGTCGAGGAGCCGGGCTCCCGGCACGAGACCGAGCTTGCGGCAGATCAGCTCCAGCTTGGCGCGCTGGGCGTCCGCGGGGCCGAAGGCGGGGTCGTCGCTCGTCCAGTAGCCGCTGGAGTAGGCCATGGTGTCGTCGAGGAGCAGGCGGTAGAAGGCGTTCGACAGGTCGTAGTGGTGGCTGATGGCGGCCCGGTCGCGGGACCTGCTGTGCAGGCCGCCGCGCAGGCGGGCCTGTGAGGCGGGGGTCGCGGGCCGGGGTCCGACCGCACCGAGGCGCAGGGCCGCTCCGGCGGCGTGGGCCCGGTCGGCGAGGGTGAGCCGGGGTGTGTGCAGACCGCGTTCGCGTACGGCGCCCCACATCACCCGCAGGGCCGGTGCGAGGTCGCCCTCGACGTCGAGTTCGCGCGTGATGTAGGCCTGCGCCAGGCCCAGTTCCCCCGGCTGCCAGAGCAGTCGTCTGAGGGCGCGTCGTGAACGCACCACCACGACGGGGGTGCCGGGCGGTCCGGCCTCGCTGCCGTCCCAGGCGCGCAGCCGCAGCGGGAGCGGTCCGCCGAGCGCGTCCTCGGCCAGTGCGGCGAGCCGGTGGGCGGCGCCGCGTCGAGCGGTGCGGGCGGCGGGCGCGGTGCTCATGGGGTGGGGTCCTCCTTCGTGAACAGGTACTGCTGGACGTCCAGATAGCCGGAGCGGAACCCGGCTTCGGAGTAGGCGAGGTAGAAGGTCCACATGCGGCGGAAGGTCTCGTCGAAGCCGAGGGCGGCGACCTCGTCCGCCCGCTCGGTGAACCGTTCGCGCCACAGGCGCAGGGTCTCCGCGTAGTGCGCCCCGAAGGCGTCCCTGCGGGTGGTGCGCAGGGATGTCTGGGCGCGGGTCACCTCTTCGACCGCCTCCACGGAGGGCAGCAGTCCGCCGGGGAAGACGTACTTCTGGATCCAGGTGAAGGTGTCGCGGGAGGCGAGCATGCGGTCGTGCGGCATGGTGATCGCCTGGAGCGCGACGCGTCCGCCGGGGGCGAGCCGTGCGTCGAGGGTGGCGAAGTAGACGGGCCAGAACTCCTCGCCGACCGCCTCGACCATCTCGACGCTGACCACGGCGTCGTACGTGCCCCCGGCCTCGCGGTAGTCGCACAGTTCGATGCTCACCCGGTCGTCGAGTCCTGCGGCGCGTACCCGCTCGCGGGCCAGGGCCTGTTGCTCCACGGAGAGGGTGAGCGAGGTGACCTGGGCGCCGCGCGCGGCGGCCTGTATCGCCAGCTCTCCCCAGCCGGTGCCGATTTCGAGGAGCCGGGTGCCGGGTCCGACCTCGGCGAGGTCCAACAGGCGGTCGATCTTGCGGTGTTGCGCGGTGGCCAGCAGGGACCAGGTGGCGGGGAAGCCCCGGAAGAGGGCCGCCGAGTAGCTGAGGGTGTCGTCGAGGAAGAGTGCGAACAGGTCGTTGGAGAGGTCGTAGTGGCGGCTGATGTTGTCGCGGGCGCCCGTGGGGGTGTTGCGCTGGACGTCGGGCCGGCTCATCGCCCACAGTCCCCGCAGCTTCTGGAGCGGGGCCGGGATGAGCTGTGCCGCGTTCCCGGCCAGCACGGTGAGCGCGGCGACCAGGTCCGGGGCGTCCCACTCCCCCGCCATGTAGGACTCGCCGAAGCCGATGAGGCCGTGGGCGCCGATGCGGCGGTGGAAGGCGACCGGGTCGTGGATCTCGATGACGGGGCCGCCCGCGCCGACGCGGGTTCCGTCGGCGAACCGTGCCTGCAGGGGCAGGCGTTCCAGCGCCCGGCGCAGCAGGGCCCGGGTGACGGCGGTGCGGGCTCGCGAGGTGTCCGGCGGCGTCACCACGTCCGGCCAGCGGTCCGGGTCGGTGTCCTGTCGTGGTGCCGCGACGGGGCAGGACTCGGCAGTCCTCATTTCACGTTCTCCTGGGCTCGGTGAGGGGTGCGGGGCTGGACGGGCAGTCCGCGCAGATACAGGCGGATGCCGTGCAGCCGGATGGCGGCGGACATGGCGGCGGTGGACCACGGGTTGCGCAGCGCCTGGCGCAGCAGCGCGCCTGCGGTCGCGGCCCGGCGGGTCCCGCGGACGGTGGCGGTGAAGGGCCGGGCTCCCTCGCGTTCCAGATGGACCGTCAGGTCGAGGCGGCTGCCGGGCCTGGGCAGCCGCATCCGGTACGCGCCGTCGACGGGGAAGAAGGGCGAGACGTAGAACTCCTTGCGTGTCCGCGCGGTCCCGCCGTCGTCGGGGCGCAGCAGATAGGAGTGCCGTTCGCCGTAGGTGTTGTGCACCTCGGCGACGACGCAGCGCGCGGTGCCGTCGGGGTCGTGACACCAGTACAGGGTCAGCGGGTTGAAGACGTGGCCGAGGACCCGGGCGTGGGCGAGCATCACCACCGGGCCGCCGCGCAGGTCGACGCCGTGCGAGGCGAGGAAGCGGTCCAGGCCCGCCCGGATGCTCGGCTGGTCGCCGTCGAAGTGGTCGCGGGCATCGAACCGGGCCAACGGGCGCAGGAGGTAGGGCAGTTGGGGCGGACAGTCGGGATCCGTCAGCCACATGTACGTCCGGTGGCGGAGCCCGTACCGGGTCGGTGCGGTGCGTATGTGCGCGACCGTGCAGGGATAGAGGGCGGGGGTGTCGATCACCAGGTCACCCCCAGCGCGGCGGCGGCCTCGACGCCGGACCGGCAGCCGTCCTCGTGGAAGCCCCACCCGTGGTAGGCGCCGGCGTACGCGGTCACCGGGCTGTTGAGTTGCGGGAGTCGGCGTTGGGCCGCGACGGACTCGGGGGTGTAGACGGGGTGTTCGTACTCCATGCGGGCCAGGATCCGGGCCGGGTCGACGCGGTCCTCGCCGCCCAGGGTGACGACATAGGTCTCGGGCGCGTCCAGCCGCTGGAGGCGGTTCATGTCGTAGCTGACCCGGACCCGGTCCGCGTCGGTGTCGCAGTCCGGCATCAGGTAGTTCCAGGACGCACGGGCCCCGGTGGCGCGCGGCAGGAGTGCCGTGTCGGTGTGCAGGAGGGTGGTGTTGCGTGAGTAGCGGAAAGCGCCGAGGACCTCGCGCTCGGCCGGGCTGGGGTCCGCGAGCAGCCGCAGCGCCTGGTCGGGGTGGACCGCGATGACCACGGAGCCGTACGAGGCGGTGGTGCCGTCCTCGGTGGTGATCTCCACCCCGTCGGCGTGGCGGCGCACGGCCCGGACCGGAGTGGAGGTGTGCACCGCGTCGAGCTGTTTGGCCAGTTGGTCGACGTAGGAGCGGGAGCCGCCGGTCACCGTGCGCCAGGCCGGCGAGTCGCCCACCGAGAGCATGCCGTGGTGCTCCATGAAGCGGAACAGATAGGCGGCCGGGTAGCGGCGGGCGGTGGCCGCGTCGCAGGACCAGACGGCCGAGACGAGCGGGGTCATGAAGTGCCGGGTGAAGTAGGGCGAGAAGCGCTGCCGGGCCAGGAACTCGCCCAGGGTGAGGGTCTCTTCGCCGCCGTCGGCCAGCAGGCGGCGGGCGGCGCGGTGGAAGGCCGGCACCTCGGTGAGCATCCGCAGATAGGAGCCGCGCAGGGCGTTGCGCGGCCGGGCGAACAGGCCCGTGGGGCCGCGCGCGCCCGCGTACTCGAGTCCGCATCCCTCGCACCGCACCGACATGCTCATCTCGGACTCCTGGGTGGCGACGCCGAGTTCGGCGAACAGCCGCAGCAGGTTCGGGTAGGTGCGGTGGTTGTGCACGATGAAGCCCGAGTCGACGCGGTGCAGGCGTCCGTCGGACGAGGTCAGGTCGTGGGTGTGCGCGTGTCCGCCGAGCCGGTCGTCCGCCTCGTAGAGCGCCACGGGCCCCACGCGGCTGAGCACGTGCGCGGCGGTGAGACCGGCCACTCCCCCGCCGATCACGGCCGTACGACGGCGCGCCCCCTGCCGTTCCCGCCCGGTGCGCCCGGCGCCGCTGTCCGAAGCGTCCGCGGACCTGTGCCTCATCGGTTTCCTCCCGCCCGGCTCCTTGTCGGAGCTCTCGGAGGTATTCCGGAGCTGAGGCCTCAACGGATTGGCCGGGGGGCGATCATCCTTCGATCGGGTGAGGAGGCGGTCTGAGGCTGCCGTGACCGGGAGGCTGAGGCTGCCGTGACCAGGAGGCCGGAGGCTGCCTTGACCAGGGGCCGGAGGCTGCCGTGACCGGGGGCCCGGAGGCTGCCGTGACCAGGAGGCCGCGGGTGCCGGGCCGCCCTCACCGACTGCCCGCGCCCCCCGCCCCGCCCGTGTACCGGGCCAGTTCCCAGGGGTCGTGGGCGCTGAAGACGTCGACCTCGTCGCCGTGCAGGCGGACGAGTTCGCGCAGCCGGGCGTGGTTGGCGAGCCGCAGGGGCCGGTCCACCTCGGTGAGCTGCTGAAGGATGTCCATGCCGGGGTGGCCCTCGGGGCGGTCGGGGTCGATCTCGCGGTGGAAGTAGTAGGCGTCACCGCAGTGCAGGAGCCGGCGCCCGGCGTCCTGGACGGCAATCGCGCTGTGGCCCCGGGTGTGCCCGCCGAGCGGGACGAGCAGGATCTCCGCGTCCAGGCCTTCCAGCGGGCGGACCGCGTCGAACCCGAACCAGGGGTCCCCCGTGGGCCCCGCGTACGTGACCCAGTGCGGCCGGTGCGCCCACTGGGCCGGGCGGTAGCGGACACGGTCCTCGGGGTGGGCGCCGGGTGCCGCCATGGCCGCGCGGTGCTCGGCCTCGCTCAGATGGACCTTGGCCCAGGGGAAGTCGGGCAGGCCGCCGGCGTGGTCGAGGTCGAGATGACTGAGCACGATGTGCCGGACGTCCTCGGGCCGGAAACCGAGGGCGGTGACCTGGTGCAGCGCGGTCTCGGCGAGGTCCAGGACCGGCTGGGCGCGGCCGAGGAAGTCCGCACCGAGGCTCTCCTCGGGCCGTGCCACATCGGCCGTACCGAGGCCGCTCTCGACCAGGACGAGGCCGTCGCGGTCCGTTTCGACGAGCAGACAGTGACACACCGCGGGGAGGCTTCCCTCCGCGCTGTCGATCGTTCGCAGGGAACCGCAGTTCAGGTGGTGGATCTTCACGGATGAGTCCCTTCGTGCGTCCGTGGATGCCCCCTGGCATCGGCACGGAGCTGTACTGGGGCCCGCTATAGATAACGAACGTTCGTAAGCTAATAGCGAACGGTCGTTAGGTTAAGCTGACCGCATGAGCCCGCGCAAGTCCGTCGCCGAAACCGCCGCCACCCGCGACCGGATCATCGGGAGCGCCCTCGCACTGGCCTCCGCCGAGGGCCTCGAAGGCCTCACCATCGGGCGCCTGGCCACCGATCTGGCGATGAGCAAGGCCGGCGTGATCGGCCACTTCGGCAGCAAGGAGGCGCTCCAGCTCGCCGTGCTGGACGCGGCGGTCGAGCGGTTCCGGCTGCGGGTCCCGGCACGGGCGGTCGGTGCCAGGCCCGGTACGGAGCGGCTGACGCGCGCCTTCGAGGAGTGGATCGGCTACATGGCCGAGGACGAAGGGCACGGGGGCTGCTTCCTCACCTCGGTGGCGAGCGAGTTCGACGGCCGTCCCGGCCCGGTCCGCGAGGCAGTCCTGGCCGCGCTGGACGCGTGGACGGCGTACGTCTCGGCGGAACTGACCACGGCGGTCGAGACCGGCCAGCTCCCCGAGCGCACCGATGTGGACCAGCTCGTCTTCGAGCTGGGGGGAGTGATCCTCGCGGCCGACCAGTCGATCCAGCTGCACCGCGACCCACTGGCGCCGACCCGGGCGCGCCGCGCCATCGCCCGGCTGCTCATCGCCCCCTGACACGGCCTCGCGGGCCCGGTGGAGCGACGGGTCCGCCGATCCGGCTGCCCATATCGCCAGGTAAGCGACACCTCTACACATAAGAAAGAAATAAGCGCAGAATGGTGGAGCGCGGCGCCGACCGCGCGGCGCTTCGGGCGCGGTCGGGCCGTGGAGAGCGGACCAGATCGAAGGAGACGAGTCATGGCCGACGTCTCACATGCCGGTGGCGACATCACCAGCCACCCGGATGCATCCGAGATGCGCGCGCGGTACGAGCGCGTGATCGGTGGACGCGACGTGGCGCTCGTGGACGGGCCGGTGTTCCTGCTCGGCCTGTACTGCGCCGTGTCCCCGTGGGTACTCCACTACTCGACGAGCCAGCCCGACCTGGCGACGCACAACCTGATCATGGGCATCGCGATCGGTGTGCTGGCTCTTGGATTCACCGTCACACCGGGGAGGATGTACGGCCTGAGCTGGGCGATCTGCGCGATGGGCACCTGGATGATCATCTCGCCGTGGATCGTCGGCACCAGCCCGGACACCGGAGTCGCGCTCAACAGCATCATCGTCGGCGCCCTGGCCGTCGTACTCGGCGCCCTGTGCGCGCTCACGGCGAACAGAAGCAGCGGCAACCGGCTGTAGCCCCGGGGCCGAGGCCCGGGCACCCGGTGTCCGCATCGGGTGCCCGCGCCCGGTCCCCTGCCTGAATCCGGTGCCGCTCCACGAGATCCAGGCCCTTCTCGCCCCAGGCGGCCGACGGGGCCGGTGACAGAGACGGAGACGGGCGGAACGTCAGTTGACGCCCCGGTCGTGGCCCTCCCAGTACGGCTCGCGCAGTTTGTACTTCTGGAGTTTGCCGGTGGCCGTGCGGGCCAGTTGGCTCCGGAACTCGACCGAGGTCGGCGCCTTGTACCCGGCGAGGCGCTCCTTGCAGTACTGGATCAGCTCCTGCTCCGTCGTCTTCGCGTCCGGCGCGAGGACCACCAGGGCCTTGACGGTCTCGCCCCACTTCTCGTGCGGGACGCCGATCACCGCGACCTCGGCGACCTCGGGATGGCTGAAGAGCGCGTCCTCCACCTCGATCGAGGACACGTTCTCACCGCCCGTGATGATCACGTCCTTCTTGCGGTCGCTGATCGTCAGATAGCCGTCCTCGCCGATCGATCCACCGTCGCCGGTGTGGAACCAGCCGTCGGCCAGCGCCCGTTCGGTCTCCGCCGGCTGCTCCCAGTACCCCTCGAGGACGACGTTCGAGCGCGCGAGGATCTCGCCGTCGCCGGAGGTGCGCAGGGTCACCCCCAGTGCGGGGGCGCCTGCGCGCACCAGTTTCTCGGCCCTCGCCTGCGGGTCGAGGTCGTCCCATTCGGACCGTGTGCGGTTGACGGTGAGCAGGGGTGAGGTCTCGGTGAGGCCGTAGATCTGGATGAACTCCCAGCCCAGCAGGGACTCGACGCGGGCGACGGTCTTGGTGGGCGGCGGCGCTCCGGCGACGATGATGCGCACCCGGTCCCGGCCGGGGATCTCGCCCTCCCATGACTCGGCGGCGGCCAGCACGGCGTTGACGACGGCCGGCGCCGCGCACATGACGGTCACGCCGTGCTCGGCGACCCGGCGCAGGATCTCCGCCCCGTCGACCTTGCGCAGCGCGATCTGCCGAACGCCCAGGCCCGCCATGGCGAACGGCATTCCCCAGCCGTTGGCGTGGAACATGGGCAGGGTGTGCAGATACACATCGCGGTCGGTGACGCCCGCGTGCAGGGCGAAGGTCGCGGCGTTGACCCAGATGTTGCGGTGGGTGATCTGGACGCCCTTGGGTCGGGCCGTCGTGCCGCTGGTGTAGTTGATCGTGGCGGTGGCGTTCTCGTCCGCCTGCCAGGGACGGGGTTCCGTGCCGAAGCGGTACAGCTCGGCGTCGGCGGCGGCGCCGAGCGTGAACCGGTGCTCGCAGCTGATCCCGGCGAAGCGGTCGGTCAGTTCGGGGTCGACGAGCAGGACGCTCGCGCCCGAGTGGCCGACGATGTAGCTCACCTCGTCGGCCGTGAGACGGAAGTTGACCGGTACGAGGACCCGGCCGTGCCCGCTGACGCCGAAGAACGAGGTGAGCAGCCTGGCGCTGTTGGGCGAGACGACGGCGACGCGCGCGCCGTGCGGGACACCCAGCGCGTCGAGCCCGGCGGCCTGGGCTCTGGCGAGCTCCCCGACGCGCCGGTACGTCAGCCCCTCCCAGGGCTCGGCAGGCTGGTCCGGTTCGTCGACCACGCCCACGCGGTCGCCGTACACGGTGACGGCGCGGTCCAGGAAATCACGGGCCCCGAAGGGGACGAACATCACGGCCTCCCGACGATCGGACGATGTCCAAGTTCTATCCTGGCCACGCCCCCGCGCATCCGGACAAGCCCCAAGTGGCCTCGACCGCGTGTCCGCCTCCCAGTCCCGCGAGGCGCCCTTGGCCCCGACCCGCTCCACGCGTCAGGATCGTCCGATGGACAGCCGACCGACGTTCGACTTCCCCGGGCCGCTGCGCATCGACGGGCTGGGGCTGCACCTGCGCGAGTGGTCCGACGACGATGTCGCGGATCTCGTCGCGCTGTACGACGATCCGGAGATCGACCGGTGGACTCCGGTCGCCTCCCCCTTCGACACCGAGGCGGCGCTCGCCTACCTCGCGGCCGCCGAGCAGAAGAGCGCCGAGGGGCGGGCCGTGCAACTGGCCATCACCACCGACGGTGAGCGGCCCGAGGGCGAGATCCTGCTGTTCCCCGGCTCGGCCGACGAGCGGGACGTCGAGCTCGCCTACGGCGTGGGGGCCGCGTACCGGGGCCGGGGGCTCGCGACCCGGGCGGTCCGGCTCGTCGTGGACTTCACGCACCGTCAGGTCGGCGGGCGACGCATCGTGCTGTGCATCGAGGACGGGAACACCGCGAGCGAGGGGGTCGCCAAGGCGGCGGGCTTCGTACTCGCCGCCGACGAGCCCGTCGTCCGTACGGCGAAAGGCCGGGTTGTCGTCCTGCGGACCTGGAGCCATCTCGCGGACGACGGCCCGCTCCGCAGGTGAGGGCACGCTCCGGCGAGCCCGGCGGGGGCCGGAGCGGTGCGCGACCCCCGCCGCCGAGTGCCGGTCGGCGGCGGGGCGGGGCCGTGCGGGGCCCGGGGCCGTGCTCGTGGTCGTCTCGGCCGTGTCCACGTGCTGGTAGAAGCTCAGGGTCGCCGAGCAGCCCGAGGGGATGGTCGCCGCCTGGGGAGCGTGTCGGTGTCGGCGGAGCCGTAGCCGTTCGGCGAGGGCGCCGCCGCCCACCGCACAGAGGGCGGAGAAGCCCGTCACGGGTGCCCGCGCGGGAGCGGACTGGCTCCGCCCGGAGGGGGCAGATACATAGCAGCGGGGGACCGACCAGGAGGGGCGGAGATGGAGATCTCGGGCATCATCAGTGCCATCCTCATCGGCATCATCATCGGTGTGCTGGGCCGGCTCGCGCTGCCGGGACGCCAGCGCATCGGCATCCTGTGGACGATCGCGGTCGGCATCGTGGCCGCGTTCATCGGGTCGGGGGTCGCCGCCGCGTTCGGCGTCGCCGACACCAAAGGCGTCGACTGGATCGAGTGGCTCATCCAGATCGGCCTCGCCGCCCTGGGCGTCGCGGCACTGGACCGGTCGAGGGCGCGCCGCTGAGCAGCCGACCGGCGGCCGCTGACGGTCCAGGCCTCCTGCGCCTTCGCGGCCGATGAGCGTGCGTCGCGCAGCGGCTTCCGTGTGCCTCTGCGGCCGGTGAATCGCGTTTGCGGAGCAGGTTGCCGTGCGGCTAGGTTCTGCGGGCTTCGCACCCGTCCGTCCGACGCCACGGAGAGACCTTGCCGCCACGCATCACACCGTTGACCGATCCCGAATCCACCGCGTCCAGCCGACGTCTGGCCTGGCTGGCCTCGGACGCCGAAGGGGTCCCGGTGGGCTCGGCGTTCCTCCGGCTGTTCACCAGGGAGGGTCCGGATCACCTCGCCGAGCTGGAGATCGCCGTACATCCCGCCGAACGGCGCAAGGGTGTGGGCGGCTCCCTCCTGGACGCCACCGCGGCCGCCGCGCGAAGCGAGGGGCGACGGTCGCTGGTGTCCCGGGCCACGGTCGGCACCCCCGGCGACGGGTTCCTCGCGGCGCGCGGGTTCCGCCGGGTGCTGTCCCTGACGTACGCACGGCTCCCGCTGACGGAGCTCGACCTCCCTGCCGTCACCGCGATCGCCGAACGCCCGCACCAGGGTTACGAGTTGACGCACTGGGACGGTGTCGTTCCGCGCGAGCTGGCGCACACCTTCGCCGATTCCCGGCGGGCCATGGACGACATGCCGATGGAAGACAGCGATCACGGGATCGACGTCTGGGACGTGGAACGGGTCGTGGCGGTGGCCGAGGTCGTTCTCGAGCGGGGCGACGCGCTCCACACCGTGGCCGTGATGGACCGCTCGGACGGCTCGATCGCCGGCTTCTCGGAACTCGTCGTGCCGGGCGACGGCCGGGGCGACGCCCAGCACTACGGAACGGGAGTCCTGCCCGAGCACCGCGGCCACGGCCTCGGGCTGTGGATGAAGGCCGAGTCGATCCGCCTGGCCCGACTGCGGTACCCGGAGCTCGAAGGCCTGTTGACGGACACGGCCGAGAGCAACGCGCCCATGATCGCCATCAACGAAACGCTCGGCTATCGGCCCACCCACCGGGAGGTGGAGTACCGACTGGACCTCTGAAGGTCCGCGTCCGGGGCAGATGTACGGCCGGACGAGGAGGCGGGGCTGCCCGGCGTGCCCGGGGCGCGGAGCCGGAGTCGGAACCGGGACGCGGCGGGGTGCGGGACTCCCGGGTCTCGCCATCGTCGGCGAGAGGCAGCGTTCAGCGGAGTGCCGCCGCCGACAGGCCGACAGGCCGACAGGCCGACAGGCCGACAGGCCGACAGGGTCAGGCTGCCGCCTTCAGCGCGGCGAGACCGTCGTAGGCGGACGGGTGCGCGGGCGTCCAGCCCAGCTCCCGTTCCGCCTTCGCCGAGGAGACCCGCAGCGTCGTCCGCATCATCACGTGCGCGTACGACAGGGGCTTCATCATCCACAGCGGTACGGTCATCGGCTTCGGCAGGCCGAACTGCTCGGCCACCGCCCGGACATGGGCCGCGAAGCCCAGCGGGGTGCGGTCGGTCACGTTGTACGCCTCCCCCGGACGGCCGTGCTCCACGGCGGCGGCCACCGCGCGCGCCGCGTCGGCGAGGTCCACCCAGGGCAGGACCCGCCCATGGTCGTCGGCGACGGGGAGTTGCCGTCTGCGCAGCATGGGCAGCAGGGCGTCGGTGCCGCCCGCGCCGTAGAAGAGCCCGAAGCGGAGCGCGATCCCCTCCAGGCCGGTGGCCTCGAAGGTGAGCCGCTCCTTGATGCGCATGGCCGCGATGTGCCGTTCCAGTCCGGGCGTGGCCCCTTCCGGCCCGAAGGCGTCGGCCTCGGTGACGACATGGTCCCCGTGGTCGCCGAATCCGTACCCGAAGACCATCGACTCGGCGACCAGCCGGCGTGCGCCGGTGACCCGCGCGGCCTCGACGAAGTGGGCGGTGCCGTTGGTGCGCAGGGCGTCGGTCGCGTGCATGTCGCGGTGGCGCAGGGGTGCCTTGCGCAGGGCGGTCGCGGCCAGGACGACCGTGTCGTAGTGCTGTCCGTCGACGGCCCGCAGCAGCGCGTCGCGGTCCATCAGATCGGCCTGGACTCCGTTGGCGGGGCCCCGGCCGAGGCCGGTGACCCGGTGGCCCGCTTCCGTCAGGGCCCGGGTGATGTGCCGGCCGAGAACACCGCTCGCGCCGGCCAGGAGAACGCTCTGGTTCGTCGTCATGCCGATGCGACGGATCGCGCGTGCGGGGATGTGACATCGGCCCCGGCCTCCGCGCGCGGCCGGGGACCGGCGTCACTCCTCGTAGAAGTACGGTGTGGTCGTGGTGAGGGGCTGGAAGCCCAGCCGGGCGAGGATGGGGCGGCTCTGGCTGGAGGCGTCGACCTGGACGTAGCGGTAGCCGCGGTCGGCGGCGACACGGGCGCGGTGGGCGACCAGGGCGCGGTAGATGCCGCGGCCGCGCCAGGCCTCGACGGTGCCGCCGCCCCACAGTCCGGCGAACCGGGCGCCCGGCGGGAGTTCCATGCGCGCCGCGCTGACGGGGACATCTCCGGCGAGGGCCACGACGGCGACGACCGTGTCGCCCGTGAGCTGGGCGAGCAGTTGGTGGCGCAGGCGCGTGCTGTCCCCGCCGAAGGCCTGCTCGTGGACGTCGGCCACGAGGTCGACGCCCGCGCGGTCGGTGACCGGTAGCAGCCGTACGCCCTCGGGAGGTTCGGCGTCGAGGGTCAGATCACCCAGCTCGGCGATCATCAGCGTCTCCTCGGGCTGGGCGGTGAAGCCGGCCGCCCGCAGGCGCTGTCCCAGGTCCTCCGGCCGGTCGTGTCCGTACAGCTTCCATTCGAACCCTCCCCCGAGTCCGGAGAAGAACCGCACCTGCGCGGCGATGGCGGCGTCGGCGTTCGTCTCGTCCAGGTCGGACCAGAGCACGCCGTTCCAGCCCTTGTCGGCGCCGACCTGGCGCACCACCTTGTCGACGCGCTCCACCCGGGCGCCCGGCGCGTCGGGCCGCGCGCTCTCCCGCATGTCCCGGTCGAACAGGGCCAGTACCGCAACGTGATCCATGGGCTCACTCCAGCACCCCGGGACGAACGGGGCAACGGGAATAAGTGGTCCTCCGGCGGCCGGGAGGGTCACCGGGGCCTGACGGCCGGCAGCTGCCGTGACGTGCGCCCCCGTCCGGCCGCCGCGGCCCCGGACACAAGAGCGCCCGGGCGGACCCTTCGTCAGGCCCCGCCCGGGCGCCGGTTCCACGCCGCCCCGATCAGCCGGTGGCGGTCAGTTCCTGGTGCCGCACGGAGGTCGGGGGCGCCACCTGGACGCGGCGCAGGCCGGTCAGGCTGACGAACACCAGGGAGAAGACGCCCGCAAGGGCGAAGGCGGTGAAGCCCGCGGTGGTCGAGCCGGTGGCGAGCAGCTGGCCGCCGAGCCAGGGACCGAAGACGGCGCCGAAGCGGCCCATGCCGGAGGTCCAGCCGACCGCGGTGGCGCGGTTGTCGTCCTCGGAGCGGTGCGCCACGGTTGCGTAGATCATCGCCTGGGCGCTGAAGAGGAACATGCCGGTCAGGAAGACGACGGTGTAGGTGAGGGGCAGCGGCATCTTGAAGCTGAGGGAGTAGATCCCGATGGCGGTGGCGCCGAACCAGATCGCGGAGATGCGCGAGCCGCCGAACTTGTCGGTGAGGCGGCCGCCGACCAGCATGCCGACGATGCCGCCGAGGTTGATGACGATGACGAAGCCGATCGAGGACCCGAGGTTGTAGCCGTTGGCCTTCATCAGCGAGGGCAGCCACTGCGAGACGCCGTAGACGAGCAGGAGACCGCCGAAGGACGCGATCCAGAAGAGCAGGGTCTGGGCCCACCGGCCTCCGCGGAACAGGGCGGTGAGGGCGCTGAAGCGGTCGGCCGCGGCCTGGCGCCGCTCGGCGCGGGCGGCCAGGTCGACGCCGTAGCGGTCGGCGAGCGCCCGGGCCTCGTCGGTGCGGCCCTTGGCCTGCAGGAAGGCCATCGACTCCGGCAGGAACCTGGCCGCCAGCGGCACCCCGATGAACAGCGGTATCACGCAGATCCAGAAGGAGACACGCCAGTCGCCCGTCCCGAGCGCCACGAATCCGGCGACGATGCCGCCGGCTTGGTGGGCGGTCATGAGCGAGCCCACGATCAGGGCCCGGCGGCCCCGCGGGGCGTACTCGGTGACCATGGTGATCGCGCTCGGCAGCAGGCCGCCGAGGCCGAGGCCGGCCAGGAAGCGGCCGAGGCTGAAGACGCCCAGGCTCGAAGCGGAGGCGCAGACCGCGGAGGCCAGCGAGAACACGGCGGTCGACCAGACGATCGTCTTCTTGCGGCCGACCCAGTCACTGACGGTTCCGGAGGACAGGGCGCCGATCAGCATGCCGAAGGTGGCGTAGGAGCCGACGTCGCCGGCCTTGCCGGGGTCGATGCCGAGAGCCTTCGTCTCCAGCATGTGCGGCAGCACGGAGCCGTAGATGAACATGTCGAGGCCGTCGAAGAGGACGACCAGCCAGCAGAGGCCGACGACGATCGCGGCCAGTCTGCTGCCGCCGCGAGCGGGCAGGGCGAGGGAGGAGGACATCGTTGTTTCCTCTCGTCCAGGAGGCGTGGGCCCTGGAAGGGGATCGGGGATGCGGGTCGACGCGGCTCGTGCGGCTGACCCGATGGTGCGACAGACGCTAAGGACTGGACTCCCGGAGTGTCAACGCTTTTGTCAACAATCCAGGAATCAATCCGGCCACCCTCCGGGACCGTCCCACAGGCAGCTGAGAAGCAGGTGAAAGGGGCGCGGGCGGCACCCGGTCCGG